>NZ_JAPZSR010000082.1:0-42919 GCF_027531875.1 Microcystis sp. LE19-84.1B
TGAAATGGGGCGAAAGTCTGTGGACTCTGTGTAAGACAGTACATGGTTTTTTAACTGTGGTATGCGACGGTGGTGGAAGCAGAAACTTAAATCGTGAGGTTTAGGAATCGCCGCACTTTTAGGGCGGCGAGGATGTCAACAGCAAGAGGTATCTAACTTGACAAAAATTACCGCAGTTTCTATAATCCTGAAACCTTCAACAAAATTGAGCGATAAATAGCTGGGCAAAAAATCAAGAAAAACAGCAAAAAAACGTAGTTTCCCCCTTGACAAATAGCCAAAACTAGGCATTAGTTAAATTTAATGATTTTTTAATAAAAACCGCTTTCTATCACCAGAAAAAGCTATCGGTAGATTTTTATCAGAGTAATGTAATCATCTTTACAACTATCGGGGATCAAAGGATGTTACGGTGAAGGAGCGATGACAAACCCACTTTAAGATCACCCCAATTGCTATGGCACAGATTCTCGATCCCCTCCCCAACGGCAAGAAAAATAGTATTCTTTGTTGCTATGTCAATGCGACCAGTCATATTCAAATTGTTCGCATCACCAATATTGCTAACTGGTATTTTGAAAGGGTGGTTTTCCCCGGGCAGCGTTTAGTATTTGAGGCCCTATCGGAAGCTTTCTTAGAGATTCATACGGGGATGATGGCCAGCGCCATCCTTTCCGATAACATCCCCTGTGAGCGCCTTTATATCAGCGATGGGGATGACGATGACTCCGACGGTCAACTAGACGGGGAAATATTTTATCCCCATTCCCTAGAGGAAAGTCAAGGGGCGAAAATTGACAACACCGTACCCTTCGGTTTAACTTTAGCTTCCGCCTAGCTCATAACCTAATCTGATAATTCCCCTCGCACGAGAATCACAGTGCAATTAACCGCACGGGCAATCGTCGAGGGGATATTGCCATTTAAGAACTGATTGAGCAAACTTTCCCTAGATGCACCCAAAAGCACCAAAGAACAATCCTCCGATTCTACCAGATTAATTATTGCCTCGGCCGGAGAGGCCGAAGGAATCGGTAAAGGCACAATCGGCTGTGCGATCGCTTTTGGTAAAGATGCTTGTAAAACTTCCAAAATAGACAGATCTGGCAGTAACTCCGTCGGAGAATAGATTTTACATAACCAAATTTCGGGATGATCCGAAGACTCGGACAAAGACAGCAAACTAGGCAATAATGCTAAAGCTCGTTGGGCATTGGGACCGCCGGCGGTGGGAATCAGCCAAATCCTTTCCCGATTAAGATCGTTGGGAAAACAATCCTTTGTTCCCAATTTTACCAAGATAGTTTCACAGGGAGCTTGGGCGATCAAAGTATCGACTAAAAACCCAAAAATCGCCCCAGTAGTCGATTTTTCCCCCGTCCAACCCATAATTAATAAATTGCTGTGTCGTTCGCGAATCGTGGCCAAAATCCCGTCGGCGATATCCTGAGCCACAGAAATTTGTGTATGAACAGAGATATTCTGCTGTCGGGCTAATCTTTCCAGACGATGAAGTAATTTGCGTCCTTCCCGCGTATCTACCTTTACTTCCGCCGGAGAACTAAGACGAGGCACGGTAATCACATAGAGACAATCTATCTCATAATTGCGTTCACGGGCGATTGCGGCGGCAATTTTAAACAAAGCGGTAGCGGTGTCGGGATTGGCAATAGGTAACAAAATCCGGCCTATTCCCACAGCCGGGGAACGAGTTTGATAAACCACATAGGAAGGAGTACTGGGTTGGGGCAGTTGACAAACCCCCCCCAATTGATCAGCTTCCACCCGGATAATATCGGTGCGGGTGATGATCCCCACCAGTTTTTGACCGTCGGTAACGGGTAAACGGGAAAGCTGATAGCGATTTAAGAGAAATAAAACATCGCTTAAAGCTGCCTGGGGGGCCACCGTAATCGGATTGGGAGTCATGATCTCCCGCAGGACGGTTTGACTGTTTTTTGATCGCCATTTATCCAGATCACTTTGGGTAAAAATCCCCAATAGTCGCCCCTGTTCCACCACGGGAAAACCGCGATGATGGGAACGGGACATAATTTTCACCACTTCCCCCAGGGGTAAATCCGCCGGCAGAATTTCCACCTGGGATTGCATCACATCTATAGCCGACAGATGGGCCAGCACATCATTAGCAGGGGTTTCCTCGTTGAGAATAATACCACTAGCGGAAAGTAAATGCTGATAGAGAGAACCGGGTAGAATGCTTTCGGCAGTGATATAAGAAACGGCACAGGTCAACATCAGGGGCAGCACAACATTAAAATTGTGATGCAGTTCAAAGACAATCACGATCGCCGTTACTGGAACCCTGACTACTCCCGTAAAAAAGGCCCCCATACCGGCTAAAGCATAACTAGGTTCGCTGCCGAAACCCATCATTTTCGTCTCGATTCCCCCCACCAGAAACCCCAAACAGGATCCCAACACCAAAGCGGGGGCGAGGAGTCCTCCCGGTGCGCCAGAACTATAGGAGATCATCGTCAGGAAAAAATAGACCACAAAAGCGAGGGCGGTATTCTGCCAACTTAATTCCCCTGCCAGCAAAAATTCGCGTAAACCCGTATTATCTCGAAAAAAGTCGGGTAAAAAAGCCACTACCGTTCCCGATAAGCAACTGACCAGACCGATGCGCCAAGCTAAAGATAACCGCCAACGCCGCTGCATCTGACTACAAAAAAGGATGCCTTGATTGAATAAAGCCCCCAATAAGCCCGCTAAAGCCCCCAAAAGGCAATAAATGGGTATTTCTTGGGCAGAGAAGCTAATATTGGCATATTCAGTGATAATCGAGGGGGTATTCTGCAGCATCATCGAAACCACGGCCCCGGTAAAGGAAGCCACGATCGCCGTTTCTAGGGTCATACTGGAAACATCGCGCATTAATTCCTCGATCACAAAGAGGACGCCGGCGATGGGAGTAGTAAAACCGGCCGCTAACCCAGCAGCTGCCCCGGCTGCGATCATCTGACGACGGTGATCGGGACTGGTGGGCAGCCAGACGCTTAATTGGGCTGCTAGGGCTGCTCCGATGTGTACCGTGGGGGCCCGACGACCAAGGGTTAAACCACCGCCAAGGATCAGGATCGCCCCGATCATTTTTACTAGGGCGACGCGCCAAGACAGGGGCAAAGGATATTTAGCTAAGGCCGCTTTTACTTGGGGAATACCACCCCCGGCGGCCGCGGGGGAGAAGTGTTCGACAATCCAGCCGGCGCTGTAACCAAGCAGAAAACCGCCGAGGGGCAAAACTAGGAAAGGAGAGGAATTGGCTACTAGATGCACCCGCCAACCACCTAACCAACCGATGCCCAATTTCAGAATAATAGCGGCAAGGGCGGAGAGAATTCCGATTAAACAGGCTACCAGTAAAGCATAACGACTATCGGTCGCGCTACGTCCGAAGTGTTGGGATTTAAACCACTGATGGAGGTTTTGGTGACGGGCAAAAAGTCCCATAATTATCAGGGAGAATCAAGGCAAGCGAGGATTTATTTAGGGTTCTGATTCCTCGTTTCTTTAATCATAGGCCGTTAAGTTCTGTCACCGTTCACCTTGTTGCTACCAGTGGCCCTAATAGTAGTTTTTCTATCGATGGGCTAGGATCAAAGGTTGTCCCTGTCTTTGAGCGGAGGGTATTGTAAAGTTTCAAGACAAATATTGTCAGATATAGTCAAGCATGGTAATACATAGACATGAAACTATCAGACTATGCAAAAAAAGCAGGAATAAGTTATCGAACGGCTTGGAGATGGTGGAAACAAGGGAATCTAACAGGTTATCAATTGCCTTCTGGTACAATTATCATAACGGATGACAACCCTTCAAAACCCGACTTGATAGCTTGCATTTATGCAAGAGTTTCCAGTGCTGAAAATAAAGACAATCTAGATAGACAAGCTGACCGATTAAAAGATTATGCTGTTGCCAGAGGCTACAAAATCTACAAAGTTGTCAAAGAAGTAGGCAGTGGATTAAACGATAATCGCCAACAATTAGCCAAAATTCTAGTTGACCCCAATTATAATGTTTTAATTGTTGAACACAAAGACCGTCTAGCCAGATTTGGGACTAATTATCTAGAAATCTTGTTAAAAGAACTAGATAAAAAATTGGAGATTGTCAATGAAAGTGAGGATAACCCAGATGAGTTGATGTCAGATTTAATAGCCATTATTACCTCTTTTTGTTCTCGAATTTACGGATTAAGAAGGTCGAAAACAAAGACAGAAAAGATTATAGCTGAGTTAAAAGACAACGAATAATAATGTTAGTAGCAGAAAGACACATTATCAAGAAAGGACATCCATTTTGGACTGAGATAGATAATTTATCTTGGCAGTCTAAAAATCTTGACAACTCAGCCAATTATTTAATCCGACATAATCTTTAGATAGGCGGGAAAACCACCATTTTATATTGTTATGTTGGTTCAATAATTTTTATCCCGGCTCTAAATTCTCGCAGGGCTTGAGCATGATTTTCTATATTAATACAACGCAGCAATAAACCTACATCTAAACTTGGTAAAAGTTGCGATTTACTAACAGCATCATAACCATCATTTCCTAAGCTATAAAACAATAACTCATCATTCATCCAAAACCAAACTTCGGGAATTTGTAACCGTTTGTATGCTTCCAGTTTATTAATTCCTCCACTACTAACAACCACCTCAATCACTAAATCAGGATGTTTTCTATTTGCTCCCAACTCATAGGATTTATCACCTTCTTTTTTAACCTTTTCAAATTCATTTTCTAAGGTGACAGAACCAGTAGGAGTAAAATCTAATCCCAAAAATTCCAAATAAATTTCTACTAAAGAAGCAATACGTTTTTTGATAGTTTCGTGTTTTTTCCTTGGCATTTTTCTAATCTCCAAAACTCCATCTAAAAAAGATAACCTTAACCATGGGCGCTCAATTAGCTGTTCAACAGCTTTAAATTCTCTCCAGGTTAAGTCACTAATTAAAATTGGTTCTGCTTCCCGTTCAATTAGTGTAGTTATCATAATTTAAACCCAAATTTAGAGAGTGAATTTTGATCAATATGATATCATCTAAAAATAGATTATCATAAAAACAGGACTTACGCAAAAAAGACCGAAAGTAGGGGTAATTCATGAATTACCCCTACGCAAGAATAAGGCGTTCAGCCACGTCTTGCGTAAGTCCTAAAAAAACATCATGCAAGCATACAAACTCAAAGGAAAAATTGATCAATCTGGTAAGTTGCTGATTACCGAACCCCTGAATTTACCCCCCAGAAACGTGGAAATTGTAGTTTGGGCAGCCACAGACACCCTTGATCATACCACAACCCCAACCACTGAACCAGCACCAGAAACACCAAAAAGAAAATCTAGGATCAAAGCATTTCAGGGTTTATTTGAAAATGCCCCTGCCATTCCAGCAGACTTTGATCCAGAACCAGCTAAATATGAATATTTAAGGGAGAAACATAACCTATGAAAATCTTGCTTGATACCAACATAATTATAGATAGTGTAAACTTAAAGAGTTCACCTATTACCAAAATTCTATGACTCGCTGGTTTAATATTGCCGGTCCCTGTTCCAACGATATCCACTATATGCTCTCTCCCGCAGTCAGATTACCAGATTTAGAGGAGCTAATTCAACAACGTAGTTATTTTGTCCTTCACGCACCACGACAAACGGGGAAAACCACAGCCATGTTATCCCTAGCAAAACAACTTACCGACATCGGAAATTATGCCGCAGTCATGGTATCCGTAGAAGTAGGAAGTGCATTTAATCATGATCCTAGTGCCGCAGAATTGGCAATTTTAGGAACTTGGTATAATACAATTCAAGATAGTTTACCTGAAGATTTCCAACCACCTGTTAAACAATGGCAACAGGAAGAACCAGGAAGCAGAATAAAGGCTTTTTTAAGAGGTTGGGCAAAAGCTATCAATCGTCCCATAGTATTATTTATAGATGAAATTGACTCTTTACAAGACCAAACATTAATATCAGTTTTACGACAGTTAAGAGATGGTTTTCCTAACCGTCCAGAAAATTTTCCCTCATCAGTAGGATTAATTGGTTTACGAGATGTGCGAGATTATAAAGTAGCATCGGGAGGTAGTGATAGATTAAATACATCTAGTCCTTTTAATATAAAAGTTGCTTCTCTTACTATGCGAAATTTTAATCTTGCAGAAGTGGGAGAATTATATCAACAACATACAGCAGCAACTGGACAAATTTTCACACCAGAAGCAATAGAAACAGCTTATGATTTAACCCAAGGACAACCTTGGTTAGTCAATGCTTTAGCTAAAGAAATTGTAGAAAAAATGGTAAAAGATAGAAGTATTGCTATTACTAAAGAACACATTTTAACAGCCAAAGAAATATTAATAGATCGTCAAGATACTCATTTAGATAGTTTAGCGGAAAGACTCAGGGAAAAACGAGTTAAAAACATTATTGAACCGATTTTAGCAGGGCAAACATTACCCGATACCCTAGCAGATGATCGCCAATATTTAATAGATTTAGGATTATTAAGACGTGATCCGATGGGGGGATTAGTTATTTCTAACCCCATATATCGTGAAGTTATTCCCCGCGTTTTAGTCCAAGGAACTCAGGACAGTTTACCTTTAATTATTCCTAGTTGGTTGACTACAACAGGTGAATTAAATATAGATGGTTTATTAACAGCATTTATCAAGTTTTGGCGACAACAGGTCGAACCATTATTAAGTAGTGCTGCTTACCATGAAATTGCCCCCCATATTGTATTAATGGCTTTTTTACATCGTGTGGTTAATGGTGGGGGGGTTTTAGAAAGGGAATATGCAATTGGTAGTGATAGAATGGATTTATGTTTGCAGTATAAAGATGTAATTTTAGGGATTGAATTAAAAGTATGGCGGGATAAAAAACGCAATCCCCAAGCTGATGGAATTGAACAATTAGAATCTTATTTAGCACGTTTGGGTTTAGATTTTGGTTGGTTATTTATCTTTGATAGACGGAAAAATGCCTTACCAATGGAAGAAAGGTTATCAACTGAAGTTGTGGTGACAGAAAATCAATATAGAATTACTGTGATTAGGGCATGAGTTTTATATTTTTTGTTTGACGCAGAGGCGCTACAGTCGCAGAGAGGAGAACGGAAAGAGGGATTTTTGCAGATCATTTTTCTCTGTATCCTTGAAAATTGTAGAGTAAACAAAGACTAAGGACAACTTTTAGGGATTAGGGAAAAAGACGATTTTTCCCAGAATGCCTAGTATTCCTGTCACCAAAATTCCGACAATGCCAAGAAATCCATTAGTGGTAATATTCACCCGTGCATTCAGGTCATCAATACGCTTTTCTATTTCCATAACTTTAGAATCTAGGGCTTTAATATCCCCTCTTATTTCTGATTGTCCTATCTCTAGCTTATTAACATCTCTTTGTAAAGAGTCGATTTTTCCCTCAATCCTTGTCAGGACTGCTTCTAGGGAATAAGTTACGGTTTCGTTAGACATTGTGCTAAACTCCTACTTTTGCTGATTTTTTCTCTAATCGACAAGGCATCAAAATTGCCGATATGCAAGACTAAGGATAACTTTTAGGGATTAGGAAAAAAGACGATTTTTCCCAGAATGCCTAGTATTCCTGTCACCAAAATTCCGACAATGCCAAGAAACCCATTATTGGTAATATTCACCCGTGCATTCAGGTCATCAATACGCTTTTCTATTTCCATAACTTTAGAATCTAGGGCTTTAATATCCCCTCTTATTTCTGATTGTCCTATCTCTAGCTTAGTGAGACGCTCATTAACATCTCTTTGTAAAGAGTCGATTTTTCCCTCAATCCTTGTCAGGACCGTTTCAAGGGAATAAGTTACGGTTTCGTTAGACATTTGCTAAACTGCTACTTTTGATAACTTTAATTAGGGTTTGCTGAAAAAATAAGATAGGAAAAATTTATGATGCTAAGGGCAACTTCTAGGGGTTGCCAATAAACCCAAAAAGTTTAGCTGCTCCTCCTAAAATAGCAACAACAAGGGCGATCAAAATGCCTCGATTAGTAAACTCTTGATAGGCAACTCTAGCGGTCAATCCGTCAATTTTTGTGCTTAGTCGCTCATCTAAAGCTTTAATTTCTCCTTTAAGTTCTGCCTGTCCGATTTCTAATTTTGTCAGACGTTGATCGATTCTATCAGCTTTGTGGTTGACTTCCTTGATGCTGTCTTTGATTTCCTTGAGGACCGTTTCAAGGGAATAAGTTACGGTTTCGTTAGACATTTGCTAAACTCCCAGAGTTATCCTGCCGCTATCTTAATTATTAATCTTTTTTCTAGTTTAAGATGGCTTACGGTTCACTGCCACGATTGCGCCAGACTTGCCAACCGACGTAACCGAGGAGGAGAGTCGCACCAAAGGCAAAACCCCAACCACTGGGAACATTGGAAAAACCGAGGGCTAAACTGCCCACCCAGAGAGTTAGGGCGTAGATAAATAACACTGTCAGACGGTGAGAGATACCAGCTTTCAGTAAACGATGGTGTAAATGACGTTTATCAGCCACAAAAGGGGATTTTCCGCGTTTGAGACGGGAAATAATCACCGTGGACATATCGAGGAGAGGAACCGCGAGGATGAGATAGGGTAGTAAGACGGCGGTAACGGCAACAGTAGTCACAGCAGTGGTTTTAGCCAATCCAATCACCGCCACACCCGCCAGGGTAAAACCCATAAAATAGGCCCCACCATCCCCCATAAAAATTTGAGCGGGGTTAAAATTGTAACGCAGAAAACCCAAGGCCCCACCCGCTAAAGCGGCGGCGATAATAGCGGCGGCCGGTTGTCCCATCACCAAAGTTACAATCAAAATAACCACGGCAGATATACCCGAAACTCCCGCCGCTAATCCATCTAAACCGTCAATCCAGTTAATCGCATTAGCCATCCCCACTAACCAGAGGAGAGTAATCGGTAAACTTAGCCAATGAATTTGTAATAAATCGCCGAAGGGAATAGAGAGAAAATCGATCCTAACGCCGGCTTGCCAAGCTAGAAAAGCGACGCTAAACTGCATTACCAGACGATTGAGGGGCGAAAGATTAAAAAGATCATCCGCTAAACCGATGAGGAAAAAACCCAAACCGCCTAGGGTTACGCCCCACACTTCCCATTCTCGATCGCTGTTTAAACCAGCAAACCCTCCCAACCACCAAACGATCAGGAGGGCAGTTAAAGCGCCGACAAAAATCGAAACTCCCCCCAGTCGAACCATAGGCCTTTCATGGACCTTCCTTTCGTTGGGTTTATCGACGTAACCGCTTTTCAGTCCGACGGTTCTGACGAGGGGCGTACTCCAAAGTACCACGGTATGGGCGATCAGAAAAGCAATTAGATAGTATAAATCTCCGGACATGGGAATTGGGGGGCGATTTAATTCACAATTGGCCACTGACAGGCAATCGCCAATTATGAATTTTTATTATCTCTCGTTTTAGGCCAAGGCGGGGACGGAAATATGGAGATGGGGATAGAGGGGGAAGCTTTCACAGAGTTTCCCTACCCGTTGACGGCAAGCAGTTCTCAGGGCTTCATCACCGGGATTAAGGAGAATATCGGCGATAATGTTGCCAATCTCGATAAATTCCGTTTCTCCTAGTCCTCTGGTGGTCATAGCCGGGGAACCCAAGCGCAGACCACTGGTAACAAAGGGAGACTCGGGATCGAAGGGAACAGTGTTTTTATTAGCGGTAATATTGATCGTACTCACCAAGCGATCGGCTTCTTTTCCGGTCATGCCCACGGATCTTAAATCGAGTAACATCAAGTGATTATCCGTACCATCAGTGACAATTTTAATCCCTCTAGCCTTCAACTGACCTGCCAAAGCTTGGGCATTAGCGATTACTTGGCCCGAATAGATTTTAAACTCCGGTTTCAGGGCCTCCCCAAAAGCCACCGCTTTCGCCGCAATCACGTGTTCTAGGGGTCCGCCTTGGCTACCGGGGAAGACGGATTTATCGAATTTTTTGCCTAATTCCTCGTCTTTGGTCATAATTAACCCCCCCCTAGGGCCGCGCAGGGTTTTGTGAGTGGTGGTAGTGACCACATCACAGTGGGGTAGGGGATTAGGATGATGACCAGTGGCCACTAAACCGGCAATATGGGCGATATCTGCCATCAGGTAGGCCCCCACTTCGTCAGCGATGGCGCGGAATTTCTCGAAATCAATCCGGCGCGAGTAGGCAGAATAACCGCAGATAATTAGTTTGGGTTTTTCCTTGCGGGCGATGTCAAGGATGAGATCGTAGTCAAGGCGTTCGCTTTCGGGACTTACTCCGTACTGTACTACTCGGAACCATTTCCCAGAAACGTTAACGGGGGAACCGTGGGTAAGATGACCACCGTGGGAGAGATCCATGCCCATAATCGTATCGCCGGGCTGCAAGAGGGTCAGGAAAACGGCGAAATTAGCTTGGGCCCCGGAGTGGGGTTGTACGTTAGCGTGGTTTGCCCCAAATAGTCTTTTAACCCGATCGATCGCTAATTGTTCCGCTTCGTCAATGTATTCGCAACCGCCATAGTAGCGTTTTTTTGGCAGTCCTTCCGCGTATTTGTTGGTTAAAACCGAACCCTGGGCGGCCATGACCGCAGCCGAGGTAAAGTTTTCACTAGCGATTAATTCTAGGTGATCTCTTTGACGTTGCAGTTCTTTTTGCAAAATCCCTGCGATCGCTGGATCCGTCAGGGATAGTATATCTAAGTTCGTATCAGTCACGGTTACTCGATCCTTTTTTAAACAATTTACCTGTAATCCTTGGGTCACTTTCTCCATTTTGGCACAATCTCTAATCTTCCGACACACCAGTGAGCTTAATTGCTTCTCTTCGGGGTCGATGATCAATTGTCAACTGTTAGCGGTAAAATCTTTATTTTTAGTCAATAAGTGATAGTAATATTAGCCAATAGAACCCCCCAAAAGCTTGGATTGAGTGATAAAATCGGAAGTAATACTAAATCTGGTTATTAAAGACTGATTATTTATTCCCCTTTTTGCATGAGTGCATGAGTAGAAAACGGGTTTCTCCGAGAAACCCGTTTTCTGTGCGTTACTCAGAAGTTCTACAAAAAGTTGACAAATCACAAAAATAGGGTGGATTACCTTCAAGATAACCACCCGAAAACTACCATTAACTATCTGTAATCAACCGGTATTTCTCATCCCTGCGGCAATACCATTAATCGTCATTAAAGCGCCCCTTAACAACTCCTCTTTAGAATAGCGGAAATGAATCACACCGGATTGAGCTTGACTATTGTATTGACGTAAACGTTTCAGGAGAGACACCTGTAGGAAACCGAGGGGAACGATCGAACCGTTGCGTAACTGCACCGAGCGCTGTAAACTCGGATCATTATCTAATAAATGTTTCTCGCCGGTGATCTGGAGAACAATCTCGCTGGTGCGATTATATTCCTCTTTGATCCTTTCAAACAGACGTTGAAAACGTTCTCGATCTTCCTGTTTAGAAAGTTCACTGACGTAGTGATAGGCCATCTGTAGGTCCACCTTCGATAGAGTCATTTCTGCCTTAGAAATCACCATCTGGAAGAAAGGCCACTTGTGATAAAAATGGCGTAACAATTCCAAATTTCTGCTAGGAGAATCATCGAGAAACATCTGTAAAGCTGTCCCTAAACCATACCAAGCTGGTAAAAGAAAACGGGTTTGGGTCCAACTAAATACCCAGGGAATTGCCCGCAGGGTACTTAAATCCTGTTGACCACTTTTCCGGCGCGCTGGTCGGGAACTAATCTGTAAAAGACTAATTTCAGGAATGGGAGTTACGGACAGAAAGAAGTCTAAAAAGTCCGGTTCTTCATAAATCAAACTGCGATAGGTTTGCCGTGAACGGGTGGCCAACTCCTCCATGATGCGATTCCAGGGTTCGAGATCATCAAAACCACTGCCCAGTAAACTTGCCTGTATGACTGCCGTTACGGCCGTTTCGAGGTTATACAAGGCCAATTCTGGTAAAGAGTATTTCGAGGCTAAAACCTCGCCTTGTTCGGTGATTTTAATGCGACCGTTAATCGTTCCCCGGGGTTGGGCGAGGATAGCGGCGTAGGCCGGTCCACCACCCCGACCGACGGAACCGCCCCGGCCATGAAAAAGACGTAGATCCAAGGCGTATTGTTTAGCGGTTTTTTGTAAAGCTTTCTGGGCTTTATGAATTTCCCAATTACTGCTTAAAAAGCCGGAATCCTTATTACTATCGGAGTAACCCACCATAATCTCCTGTAAATTACCCGGTTCGAGGATGGCCGGTTCCGGGGTCACTTCCTCCCCGTTTAAAGCCCCTAAATGGTCGTAACCGCCGGCTAGGGCTGCCCGGTAGAGAGGCAATTCAAACAAAGTCTGCATGATGCCGGGGGCGTGTTTGAGGTCATCGACGGTTTCAAAGAGGGGAACAATGCGGAGGGAACTGCGGCTAGTGGCGGGGTCGTATAAACCGGCTTCTTGGGCTAATAACAGCACTTCTAGCACATCGCTGGCCTCGTTGGTCATGCTGATAATGTAGGTTTGGCAGATTTCCAGACCAAATTCCCCTTGCAGACTTCTTAAAACTCGCAGGGTTTCAATGGTTTCGCAGGTTCTTTCCGAGAAGGGCATTTCCCGGGGAATTAGCGGCCGACGGGTTTTTAATTCCGCCACTAACCAGGCGATTTTTTCTGATTCGCTTAATTGGCCGTAGGGTTTGGGTAAAACTCCGAGATAGGCGGCGATTTCTTCGATACATTCGGCGTGACGGGTGGATTCTTGCCGAAAATCTAACTGAGTCAGGACAAAGCCAAAAATCTCCACTTGGGCGATCAGTCGATCGAGTTCTTGACAGGAAAGACCGGTTTGCAAGAGACTGCGCTGTAATAGCTGTAATTCGGCTAAAAACTCGGAACCGGAGCGATAGATGTTGGTTTCGTTGAGTTTAGTTAATAATTGTCGTTCTTCCGGGTCATTGAGGCGATTATTGCGATCGCGTGTATTTTCCAGACGTTTTTGAATAAAGGCCAATTTGAGGCGATAGGGTTCCTGACGGTAGCGGATTGCTAACTGGCTATAGATTTCGGGCATTTGCTGTTTATCTCTGTCCAGGGAGTCCAGCAACTCCGGCAAGACGTGACACCAGTGCAGGGAGGCACTTAAAATACTGGTCAGGTCGCGAATAGCATCAAGATATTTTTTAATAACCAGATTGCGCTGATAACAGCAGGTTTTCCAGGTGACTTCGGGGGTAACGGAGGGATTGCCATCCCGATCCCCCCCCACCCAAGAACCGAAGCGACAGAAGTTATTTTTCGGCGCTTGTAAACGGGGAAAGGAGGATTGTAGGCTTTGCTGCAGACGCAGGGTTAACTGGGGTAGGGAATCGAAGAGAACTTCATCGAAGTAGTGGAGGGCATAATCCACCTCATCGACGACAGTGGGTTTAAATTGATGTAGTTCATCTGTTCGCCACCAGAAACGTATTTCTTCTTTTAACTGTTTGGTGACTGTTTGTGCTTCTCTGGAGTTAGTTAACCCCATACTGCGAAAGATTTCTTCTGCTTGGTCGAGTTTTTCGAGAATGCCCGAGATGCGGCGCTGTTTAATGCGAATGGTGTGACGGACAATTTCTGTGGGGTGGGCCGTGAAAACCAGACGAATATCTAACTGATCGAGAAGACGCTGGATTTCCTGGGGGGGGACGTTCACCTGTTTGAGATAGGGAAATAACCAGTGAAATAGTCCCGATTTTGGGCCGGAGTGATCGGACTCGTTCAGGGTTTTTTCTAGCCAATCAGCCCCAACAATGGTGGCTAAAAGGCTTTTTTGCGGTGGGTCTGTCTTGGGACTTTCGTTTTCTTCCCCGATCACCGTCCGTCGCAGTAGTTGCTGATCCCTTTGTTCGTAGTGTTGTTCGATTATATTTATTAACTGGAAATAGAGGGCAAAAGCGCGGGTAACTTTGATCGCTTCCCCTAGTTCCAAGTCTTCGATCATTTTGGCGATCATTGCTTCCGGACTATCATCGGTCACTTGTCCTTCCTCAGAACAGAGATGGCGCAGTAATTCCAGTAAATCGACTAATTCTTGACCACATTCGGAGACTAAGACTTCTTTCCATAAATCTTCGATTAATTTCAGTCTTTGCTGCAGAAACAGGTTGGAAGTGCTGAAAATATCCTGTTCGGTTTCGGTTGAGGGGACAAGGACGCTCATAATTTCAGTAATCAGTAATCAGTAAACAGTAAACAGTAATCAGTAATCAGTAATCAGTAAACAGTAATCAGTAAACAGTAATCAGTGAAAATAGGGATTAACTGCCTTGAAATGAAAAACTCTATCAAACCAATAACTGATCACTGATCACTGATAGATCGGGATTAGTTCTTTAGGGTTGGTCAAAAATGAGATTATATGCCAAAGAATCACATTTTTTCCGATTTTTAACAAAAATTTCACTATTATTGCCTCTTTTCAGGGGGCAAAAGGATTTTTTTCTTGGATTATTGGTCACTGTTGACCGGTAACTGATCGGGAATATTGAGAAGGGGCAAGCGATCGCCGCGAAACAATTCCTCACTTTCCCGGCCCAATTCAATTAACCAATGATTGAGGGAACCCAGGGTCAGATAGGATAAAAGAAAGGGACTGACCGCTAGACTAAGCCAAAGCTCGATCGGTTGAGTTTTCATGGCAATTTCTCGGTTAAAGGACGGCGTTTGATGCGACGAATCGGAAAATTAGCAATCAGGGCTGTAGTTCGTTGGTCACTTTCTAGGAGCAACTCGGTTTCCTCGGTGTCGATATCAAGATAACGACTGACCACTTCTAAGATTTCTTGACGCATCATATTGAGAATTTCGGGACTAAGATCGGCGCGATCATGGGCCAGAATAAGTTTTAAGCGTTTTTTAGCTTGGTCGCCACTTTTGCCCGAACCGCGCCATGCTAGAAGTTTATCGATCAGGTCATTCATAGTAGGTTAAGGGATTGAGATGAGAGAGTTTAAGGCCCAAACAAGCGACGACGCAGACGAGTAAGAAAACCTTCTTGACCGGCCATTAAATCTAGAAACGGCACATCGCGACCCTGTAAACGCTGGGCAATGTTTCTAAAGGCCATGGAGGGGAGAGAAGTCTTCTCCTCTAATACTAATGGTTCCCCTTTATTAGTGGAAATAATAATTCTTTGATCGTCGGGAATAATCCCTAACAGGGGAATTACCAATAAGTCGAGAATGTCCTCGACGCTGATCATCTGGTTAAGTTGGATCATTTCTGGCCGCAGCCGGTTGACAATCAGACGGATACTCTTAATATCCTCGCTTTCTAGTAATCCCACCACGCGATCAGCATCTCTCACCGCCGACATTTCTGGGGTAGTAACGATGATCGCTTCCTGGGCAGCAGCGATCGCATTGCGAAAACCCATTTCAATTCCCGCTGGGCAATCAATCAATACATAGTCGTAACTTTTTGACAATTGGGCGACTAAATCCTTCATTTGATCGGCAGTAATCGCCTCTTTAGTGCGATTTTGTGCTGCTGGTAATAAAACCAGATTTTCCTGTCTTTTATCCTTAACTAAAGCTTTGTCAAGGCTACAATCTCCCGCCACCACATCGAGGGCAGTATAAACGATACGCTGTTCTAATCCTAACAATAAATCGAGATTTCTTAGTCCGAAATCGGCATCGACAAGGGCGACTCGACAGCCTAATTGAGATAAAGCTGAACCTAAGTTCGCCGTTACCGTCGTTTTACCGACTCCTCCCTTTCCCGATGTCACCACAATTACACGAGCCATAATTTATATCAGTTATCAGTTATCAGTTATCAGTTATCAGCTATCAGTTATCAGTTATCAGCTATCAGTTATCAGTTATCAGTTATCAGTTATTGGTTTGATAGAGTTTTTCATTTCAACGCAGTTAATCGCCATTTTTACCAGTCACTGAATCACTGTTTACTGATCACTGGTCACTGATCACTGTTTACTGGTCACTGGTCACTTTTTTTCGACCCATCCCACTTGATCTTTAAAGGTGTAGGTTCTGGAAAAATTATAAGCCCCAATGATGCGGATTCCTCCTTCGCTGATACAGGCGATTTCTGGTTCCATGCGATCGCTTTTTAAAGCCGGGGCCCGTGCCACTAATTCCGCGATCCTCAGTTGAGTTAAATCGATTCGCAGGGCCATAATTACCGCTGCTCGATCGCCGCGGAATCCCGCATGGGCCACACCGCGTAAACTCCCCCAAACTAATATATCGCCATCAGCGACGATCGATCCGCCGGGGTTGATATCGCCCATGACTATAACTGTACCCGGGTGACGGATTTCTACACCCGATCGCAGGGTGGTTTTTAAGTACAAAGGTTCGGCGAGGAGGGATGGCAGCGGTTGCTCGTCCCCGAAAACCGTGGCATTCGCTCGCATTTGTTCGACGTTGTAACCCATAGTTGCCGCTGCCACTGCGGTTTGTCTTCTTTGGGTTTGGATGGTATGTAGGGGTAATTCGGCGCTGTCTAAAATTGTGGCGATCGCTTGTAGTTGCCGGGTATCCATCAGGCGATCGCTCGCCCGTAGGTGTACTGGTGTTCTAGCTGGGCAGTTTTGACCGCTATTACGGAGATAATATTTCAATCCTGTCAAGATATCTGTCCAATCCTGACTTGTCTCCCCGGCGCCAGTTTTGGGTAAAATTAGCACCAATTTCTCGCCCTCACTTTTTAAGTGAATTTGGGCGTATCTTTCCATGACCGAGGCTGATGGCTCAATTTTTTCGGTTTCTAGGTCGATTTCTTGATTTATTTCGGTTTTAGTTTCATCCATAAAGATAATTTTTTACTTAAAAAAGACAAAGCGCAAAATAGCGATCAGCAAACCGACGGAAGCGGTAATCAGTGAACCGCCTAAAATGGTTATTAATGCCCAAATTTGATTTTTTTGACTGCCCTCCACTATTTTGAGGCGATTATCCATCCCTTCGACTCTTTCGGTTAATTTTGCCTGTCCTATCTCTAGGGATTTAACATCTTGCTTGATTTCCTTAATATCAGCTTTAATTTCGCCAATATCAGCTTTAATTTCGACGATACTATTCTCGATCGCCGTGAAACGAGTTTCGATCGCTTTTTGTCCGTTGATAATTAAGTCTTCTAGCCTTTTCAAGTCCTTATCGGCAACAGTTTTCATAAAAATTAACTGGCTATCAGTATAGATGTTTCTTTAATTATGAACCTTGAGCAGCCAGCAGCAGTGGGAATTATGAATTATGAATTAGGAATTGCGGCTGATGTGAGATAGAGAGGTTTGTAAAATCAAAGGGAGGCGTCACGATAAAGGTAATCACTCCAAAGCATGAGGCCTCCCATGAATAGGATAGATGCTCCCACCCTCTTGACTATTATTTATGTCCTGGTGGATGACTGGTATCAAGAACAGGGATATCGCTTGACTCCCATGCTGCCTGGACCTGAGCCTAGTTTCAGTGATAACGTTAGCATGAGATCGATGATCGCACTAAGATGATATGATAGTAGTGCATTTTGCTAATTATTGATGATTAAGAGTTTTGCATCTAAGGAGACAGAGCAAGTATTCAAACGTAAATTTTCACGAAAATTACCTCAAGATATTCAACGAAATGCTCGGAGAAAGCTAGAAGTTTTAGACGCGGCCGAAACTTTACAGGATTTATACATTCCTCCATCTAATCGGTTGGAAAAACTCTCAGGAGATAGAAAAAATCAGCATAGTATCCGAATTAACGATCAGTGGCGGATCTGTTTTATTTGGAAAAATGGCAACGCCTAGAAATAGTCGATTATCATTAATTGTTACTCAATAATCATGACTGAGAAAAAATTATTAGCCCCCATTCATCCTGGTGAGATTCTGTTAGAAGAATTTCTCAAACCGATGGAAATTAGCCAAGAACGTTTGGCAGAAGATCTTAATGTACCAATAGAGCAAATCAAGGAAATTATCGAGGAAAAGCGAGGAATTACTGCTGATATTGCCTTAAGGCTTTCCCGTTATTTTGGTATGTCTGAAAGGTTCTGGATGAATCTTCAAACAAGGTATGATATTGAAGTAGAAAAAGATAGGCTCAGAGAACGTTTAGAGAAGGAAGTAAAAGTCTATGCTGCTTCACAAGCATTGTAGCATAACCGAAGAAATAGGGGAAGAATAATAATTTTAACCCCCCGTAGGGTGGATTAGCGCAGCGTAATCCACCATTAAATCAATTATTGAATAACCATAGATTAGGTGCGTTACACTTCGTTAACGCACCCTACAAGAACCTACAAGAACTCATATCTGCTCACTGATCACTGATTGCCTCCTATTGACACAAACGTTGATAAACTGTGGCTAAAGCTTGGACATCACCAACGTTACCCGGGAAAAGAACCACAGGTAAATTAGGAAAGAGGGGATGATCAGCTGCTGTGCGGACCATGGAGACACCGGGGAGAATCTGACCGAGTAAACGGGCCGATTGCAGGCTTAAACCCGTACTTAAGACATCATTAGAGGTAATTCCGCCTTTACTGATTAAAAAACTGATATCACTGGGTAAACCCTTAACAATGTCCATTAACAGGGTGGAGACGGCAACCCCAAAATCAAGACGTTTCTGCACAGAAGCAAAGGTTAACTCTTGCCGACTGGTATAGATAACGGGGGTTTGTTTATTTTTGTGAATAAGCTTGACTTTTTCCAGAGCTTGTGCTAGGAGTTGATCTCGTTGATCGGGACGATCGCGCAATGCCGTCACATCGATTTCGACTCCGACGGTGTTGGGTTGTTGAAGCAGTTCATCTAATTGTTGGCTAGTTTTTTTGACGTGGGAACCGACGATAATTGCCCCGGCTTCCCCCGTGGGCTTATACTTACCCATAGATTCGGGTGCGATCGGTTGAGTTCCTAAATTAGCCAAAGAAGTTAGAATACTGGCGGCACTACGGAATAAAAATTTTTTTCCCTCCCCTGCGGCGGTTAAAATATCTTCAGCAAAGCGATCGAGATCCGCTTGAGTTTCCCCATCTACCACCCCACATTGATTATTTTTGAGCTTTTGCAGTCGTTCTAAACTACCTTGACGGATATCTGCCAGTAAAAATTTCTCTACATCATCTGCTTTAATTTTCCCTTGCGTTTTCTCCTCCACATAATCCGGCAGATAACTATAGTGGTAGGCAAAAACCGAATCCCGAGCAAATTCCGTCTCGTGGACGGGAGTGGGAACGCCATCGATGATTAAATAGTGAATACTATCGCGAGTGATTCTACCCCCCTCAAAAAAGGCTGGAATCAGGAAATGTGCATCAAAACCGCCCAATTCTTCGGCAATAACATCAGTTTCGATCGGATAATGCCCGCGCAGGGTAGAATCGGAACGACTAACCACCAAAAAATCCTCGATTCCCTCTTTAGTTAAGGCAGTTTTCAGGTTATGACAGACTTCTCTGGTGACAGACTCGGCTTTTTCGGGGGTTAAAGCGCGAGTATTGGTCAAAACAAAGAAAATTGGCGCATTATCTGCCAATCCCAAGCGGAGAGTATCTTCATCCCACCGCATCAATAACAGACAACTATGGACTGTTTGGGAACCTGTCGGGTCATCATCTAAGACTATAATTTTAGGTCTATTATTGCTCATATATTTTTTATCAGGATGGGAGGGACGAAGGAATCAAGAGAATCTGGTTAATAGTTTAACGGGTTCTGGTTCCCCATTAAAGTCGTCCCCTCCCTAAGCAACCGCTATCAATCTTGATCACAATCTGTCCAATATAGGATAAGCTATACCATGATTCATACAGTGACGAAGTTGAGCGCGGGAGACTTCCCTTTGAATACGTTAATCCACCCCACTGCGGTTATCCATCCGTCGGCAAAACTTGATCCCAAGGTTAAAGTTGGTCCCTATGCTGTGATCGGGGCCAATGTGGAAATTGAAGCTGATACAATTATTGATGCCCATGTGGTCATTGAAGGTCCGACCAAAATTGGCAAGGGTAATCATATTTTTTCCGGGGCTGTTATTGGTAATGAACCACAGGATTTAAAGTATAAAGGGGGCGAAAGTAGCGTAGAAATTGGTGATCATAACCAAATTCGCGAGTTTGTCACGATTAATCGCGCCACAGATACGGGAGAAGTTACCCAAATTGGCAATAATAATTTATTAATGGCCTATGTTCACGTTGCCCATAATTGTATTTTGCAAGATAACATTATTATCGCTAATAGTGTCGCCTTGGCCGGTCATGTCCAGATCGAATCAAAAGCAGTTATCGGGGGGGTTTTAGGAGTACATCAATTTGTTCATATTGGCAAAATGGCCATGTTAGGAGGAATGAGTCGTATTGATCGCGATGTTCCCCCTTTTACTTTAGTGGAAGGCAATCCCTGTCGCGTGCGAACTCTTAATTTAGTCGGTTTACAAAGGGCCGGTTTTACCGATGAAGATCTAGCTTTACTGAAAAAAGCTTTTCGGATTATCTATCGTTCTAATATAAATCTTCAGGAGGCTTTAGAACAAGTTTCTCTCCTAACCGATAACCCCCATGTTCAACATCTCTGTCAATTTTTACAATCCTCTACCACAGGAGAAAAACGTCGCGGTTTAATTCCAGGGAAATAATTTCTTGATTGAGGAACAGTCTGTGGGGTGTGGGGTGTGGGGAAGTGGGGAAGTTGGGAAGTGGGGAAGTTGGGAAGTGGGGAAGTGGGGAAGTGGGAAGAATAAATAAAAATAATCTCCTGTCTCCTGAATCCTGACTCCTGACTCCAGCAATCCTATCTCCTGAAGTCTTTTATTATCAAATAATTATCCAAATGCGTATATTTATTAGTACGGGTGAGGTATCGGGTGATTTACAGGCAGCGATGCTGATTGAATCCCTTTTTAAACTAGCTAAAATTCAGGAAATTGAGTTAGAAATTTTCGCACTAGGTGGCGATCGCATGGAGATAGCTGGGGCAAAAATGTTGGGTAAAACCACTCGACTGGCTGCCATGGGATTAATTGAATCTATCCCCTTTATTTGGCCAACTTTACAACTACAAAAACGAGCAAAAGAGTTTTTTAGAGATCATCCCCCTGATATCATTATTTTAATTGATTATGTGGGGGCAAATGTGGCGATCGGTCAATCAGCTAAAAAAATTATTCCCCAAGTGCCAATAATTTATTATATTGCCCCACAGGTGTGGATTTGGTCAGAAGAAAATATCCCCTCAGCTAAACTCAGGGCCACAGCAGAAAAGTTATTTAATACGGAAAAATTAATCGCCATCACTGATAAATTATTGGCAATTTTTCCTGCCGAAGCTCGTTTTTTTGAAACAAAAGGTTTACCAGTAACTTGGGTGGGACATCCTTTAGTTGATCGTATGGCTAATGCTCCCAATCGGCAAGAAATGCGGCAAAAATGGGCAATAAAACCCGAAGAAACGGTTATCGCTTTGTTACCTGCTTCCCGTCAACAGGAGTTTAAATATCTCGTGCCGACGGTGTGCGCTGCTGCCCAAAAATTACAGGAAAAAATACCCGATATTAAGTTTTTAATTCCCGTTCCCCTAGCTTTATACGAACCAAAAATGCGAGAATTAGTCAAGGAATATGGATTAAATGCCGTGATTATGGAACGAGATCAGACTTTAGAAGCAATTGCCGCGGCAGATCTGGCTGTGGCTAAGTCTGGTACAGTTAATCTCGAAATTGCTTTATTAAATGTGCCGCAGGTGGTAGTTTACCGTTTAAGTGCAGTTACTGCTTGGATTGCCCGCAATATTATGAAGTTTTCTGTACCATTTGTCTCACCGGTAAATTTAGTTTTAATGCGAGAAATTGTTCCCGAATTATTACAAGAGGAAGCTAACCCGGAGAGAATTATGCAGGAATGTCTAGATTTATTATTAAATCAGCAACGTCGCCAAAAAATGTTAGATGAATACGCAGAAACCACAGCCGGTTTAGGAACAGTAGGAAGTTGCGATCGAGTGGCACAAGAGGTGTTTAAAATAGGCCTTTGTTAGGGTTAGGAGCCAGTCGTCAGGAGTCAGGAGATAGGAGATAGGAGATAGGAGATAGGATTCAGGATTGCTGGAGATAGGAGATAGGAGTCAGGAGACAGGAGATTATTTTTATTTATTCTCCCCACACCCCACACCCCACACCCTACACCCTACCTGCCCCCCCGATGTCGGGGGGGTTGGGGGGGGTCACACCCTACACCCAGGAAAAACTCTTTGCCGCAAACCCTACTTATAAGCGTCCATCCCCTCACAGGAACAAACCAGATTTCTGTCCCCGTAGGCATTATCAACCCGTCCCACTACCGGCCAGAATTTATAATCTTTTAGCCAAGAAAGCGGGTAAGCTGCCTGTTGACGGGAATAGGGACGACTCCAATCATCGGCAGTTAAAACTGCAGCTGTGTGGGGGGCATTTTTTAAGGGATTATCGTGGATATCCATGCTGCCATTAGCGATCGCTTGTACTTCTTGATAGATAGTTAACAAAGCTTCACAAAAACGGTCTAATTCCCCCAAAGATTCGCTTTCCGTGGGTTCCACCATCATTGTACCCGCCACAGGCCAAGAAACCGTCGGCGCGTGGAAACCGAAATCCATCAAGCGTTTTGCCACATCTTCCACCTCGATGCCGGCCTGTTTTTTCAGGGGACGTAAATCAATCACGCACTCGTGGGCAACCGTTCCCGCGCTACCCTTAAATAACACTGGATAGGCCGACTCCAGACGAAAAGCCAGATAATTAGCGTTCAAAATTGCCACTTCTGTCGCTTTTTTCAAGCCGGCTGCCCCCATCATAGCGATATACATCCAAGAAATCACCAAAATGCTGGCACTACCCCAAGGCGCGGCCGAAATTGCGCCAATTGAGTCCTGATGCTTACCGTTAGCGGTTTCTGGGGATAATTTCGCCAAAACTAGGGAAACATCGGGCAGAAAAGGCACTAAATGGGATTTTACTCCGATTGGTCCCATACCGGGTCCGCCACCACCGTGGGGAATACAGAAAGTTTTATGGAGATTCAAGTGACAGACATCAGCGCCAAAATCCGCCGGACGACATAAACCCACCTGAGCATTCATATTCGCGCCATCCATATACACTTGACCACCGTATTGATGAATCAAGGCGCAAATTTCGCTAATTCCCTGTTCAAAAACGCCGTGAGTGGAAGGATACGTCACCATCAAAGCCGCTAGATTATCCTGATGCTTCTGGGCCTTAGTTTTCAGGTCATCAATATCAATATTGCCCCGAGAATCGCAATTAACCGCCACTACTTTCATACCACACATAACGGCACTGGCAGGATTAGTCCCGTGAGCGGACTCAGGAATTAAGCAAATCTGACGATGACCTTGACCGCGACTTTCATGATAGGCTCGGATCACCTGTAAACCGGCATACTCTCCCTGAGAACCGGCGTTCGGTTGTAGGGAAATGCCATCAAACCCGGTAATTTCCCCTAACCACGTCTCTAACTGTTGAAAGAGCAGTTGATAGCCTTCTGCTTGGTCAATCGGAGCAAAAGGGTGTAATTTGCCGAATTCTGGCCAAGTTACCGGAATCATCTCCGCTACGGCATTGAGTTTCATCGTACAGGAACCGAGGGGAATCATGGAAGTATTTAAGGCTAGATCCTTTGTTTCCAGACGGTGCAGATATCTGAGTAATTCCGTTTCCGAGTGGTAACGATTGAACACCGGTTCGGTAAGATAGGCACTGGTACGGGTTAGATTAGCGGGTAATTCTAGACTAATTTTCTCGACTAATTCCGCCGTGGTAAAGGGTAATTCCTCCGTTGCGGCAAAAATTTGCCATAAATCCCACACATCCCTGAGAGTGGTGGTTTCATCGACACTAATTCCTAGATTATTCTCATCAAAATAACGCAGATTAATCTTATGGGTTTTTGCCTTCCCAAGGATGTCCTTAACTCCCGTGGATACCGTAACTTTGAGCGTATCGAAGTGCGGTTCTTTCCCCACCTGATAACCCAACTGTTTTAAGCCAGTTGCCAATAAAGCGGTTAATTTCTGCACTCTTTGGGCGATTTTCTTGATTCCTTCTGGTCCGTGATAGACCGCGTACATGGAAGCAATCACCGCTAGTAACACCTGTGCGGTACAAATATTACTGGTGGCTTTATCCCGGCGGATATGTTGTTCCCTGGTTTGCAAAGCTAAACGCAGTGCGGGTTTACCCTGACTATCCTTCGATACCCCGACAATGCGCCCCGGAATACTGCGTTTATAGACATCTTTGGTGGCAAAATAGGCGGCATGGGGACCCCCATAACCCAAGGGAACCCCAAAGCGTTGACTGCTACCCACAGCAATATCAGCCCCCAATTCGCCGGGGGGAGTCAACAGGGCTAAACTGAGAATATCGGCGGCAACGGTGACTAAAGCCCCATTTTCCTGCGCTTTGCTGATAAATTCCCGATAGTCATAAATTACGCCATCGGTGGCTGGATATTGTAATAATGCGCCAAAAATCGGCGTTTGGAAGTCAAAGAGACGATGATCCTCGATAATAATGTCAATACCTAAAGGAATCGCTCTGGTTTTAACAACTTCAATCGTTTGGGGATGGCAACTACTGGAGATAAAGAAAGCATTGGCTTTAGTTTTACACAGTCCGTAACTCATACTCATCCCTTCCGCGGCTGCTGTTCCTTCATCGAGGAGGGAAGCGTTAGCAATTTCCAGACCGGTTAAGCTAGTGATGAGAGTTTGGAAGTTTAAGAGAGCTTCTAAGCGTCCTTGGGCGATTTCCGCTTGATAGGGAGTATAGGCGGTGTACCAACCCGGATTTTCTAAGATGTTGCGGAGAATTACCGGCGGGGTGATACAGTCATGGTAGCCCAGGCCAATAAAGGAGCGAAATACCTGATTTTTCGAGGCAATCGCTTTTAATTGGGCAAGAGCGGCGTATTCACTCAAGGCAGGTGGTAGATTAAGGCTTTTTTGTAAACGAATTCCTGACGGGACAGTTTTAGCGATTAATTCCTCCACGGTAGCAACACCCAAAACCGCCAGCATTTTCTCGATTTCCGTCTCCGTCGGCCCAATATGACGGTTAACAAAGCTATCGGTACAGTCTAGCAGGTCTTGCAGGTCAGCAGGAGCGAATTCCTCGGTTTTCTCGGCCGTAATTGACCTATTTAGCATATTAATCTCGGTTTCAACAATTACAAAAGTGCTGCGTTTCATCGCTAGGGGTGATTTTAACGCAACTGGTAAAATTTTTGTAATATTTCAAGTCAGCAAGATCAAGCCTAAGCTAATTTGCTATCGAAAGTATGCACAAAATTAACCCCACTACTGCTTTGTCACCAAAAACCAACCGGAATTCGTAGATCCGATCGCCTTTAATCCTTCTAAATCAGTAGCTTCTTTGGTTTGACGATCGATAATTAGGTAAGGTTGCTTGTGACTTTGCCAGTGATTGATTAATTCTTCAGTAGCAAGGGGAAAAACCCGACGACCACTATAAAAATTTAACGAGGGGCGCTCGTAGGCAAAAGCAATATAAACAGGGTGATCGGCTGGCACATATTTCTGTACTAAACTCGCCACCGGTTTGACGGGGAAATTCTCATTTAATTCCCAGATCCACAGGGGAGAATTAACAAAAATAAACAAAGAAATAAACATTCCCCAGAGTAAAACCACGATGAATTGTTGCGAGCGCCGGGCTAACAAAATCGCCGTTGTCACCATGGTCAAGGACAGTGACAATAAGGTTAAAAGAATTAAGGGATGGAGAGGTTCAATAGCGGCAAAATTACCCGGAAAATAGGCTATTAAAGCTAATAAACCCGCCCCAACGCCGATAATACCCAGAATAATTGACCAGATTGGATTATAGGGGCGATCGATGGGAAGATTACCCACTTGCGCCAAGGCATAACCGGCCGCTAAAGCCAAGGCCGGGTAGATCGGCAGAATATACCAAGGCAACTTCGTCGCCATTACCGAAACCATGAACAGATAAACACCCGTCCAAACTAACAGTAACTTCGCCCAACTGTAGAGATATTCCTGACGAGCTAAACGTAAACCCCAAACCGAGAAAATTAACCAAGGCCAACTATATTTAAGAATTTCCAGCAGATAATACCAAAACGGTCCGCGATGATTGTCCAGATCGTCACTAACTCGCTTTAACTGTTGAACAAAAAGGGAATCGAGAAATTCCCGCTCGTAGTGCCAAAATTGGGCGGCATACCAAGCAAGAGCGGGAGTTGCTCCCAATAACCAACCCGACCAAAAATAGGCAGAAGTTAATAACCGGGGGGTATCCCAGAGCAGAAAAATCAAGCCGATACCCGCCAATAATAGCCCCATAATCCCCTTCGTCAGACAAAGGAGGGCAAATCCTAACCCCGCCCCCAGAGACCAGCGTAAATCGCGTCGTGAGCGCAGTAAACCAACAAACATCAGGATTTCAAAACATAATACCGCTCCATCCAACATGGCTAAACGGCCATGACGCACCACCGGCAAAAGAGTTAAATAAATCAAGGCCGACAGTAAAGCTGGCAAACGAGCCGGAAAAATTTCTCGACCGAGAAGGTAGAGGAGCGGCACCGATAAAGCTGTAAAAAAAGCGGGAATTAGTCTAGTATTGGCCTCATTGATGCCCCAGAAATGGTAGGTTAGACCAATTAAACTATGAATCAACGGCGGTTTATTCAGGTAGGGATCACCCCAAAGACTAGGAAATAACCAGCGCAATTGTTCCAGTGGGGTTTGGCTAATTTCCTTGGCCACCTGAGCGATTGTTGCCTCATCCCAATCCCGCAAGGGTAAATTCCCTAATCCCACTAGATAGATAATTAAGGCCGCTATTAATAATCCCAGTAAACACAGAAATTCTTTAAAATTTTCTCTCTGACGCAATTTATAACTAGAATATCCCCAGGTAAATTTTTGACGGTTCATAAGCTAGATCAGTTATCAGTAAACAGTTATCAGTAAACAGTTATCACTGGACTTATATCTAATATTATCTCAAGAATAAAATTTTGTCTATACAAGCAAATTAACCAAATAAAATAATTTTAATGTTCCCAGATTTTTTCGGTTAAATTGAATTAGCAACGACAGATAAGTAGGGAGGCACAATTATTTGTAGGATGGGTTAGCGGTAGCGTAACATAATCGGGCGTTGGGTTTCATGCTTCAACCCAACCTACGTTCATCTTATATTTAATTCCACCCACCTACTTATATATTTCAACATCGAACTATTCATTAGTACAGGGCAGCAAAGCAAGCTCTGATTGAGTTATAATTTTTGGATATGTCTAATCAACTGAAAACTCACATCTGAAAACTCACATCTGATAACTGATAACTGATAACTGATAACTGATAACTGATAACTGATAACTGATTATGTATTGGTATAATGGCGAATTAATCGAGAATGAGCGAATAAGTCTGGGTATTGATGATATTGGGCTGCTTTATGGAGCGACAATATTTACTACCCTGCGTGTCTATCAACAAAGCTTAGATCATCCCCTGACCCATTGGCAAGAACATCTCAAACGTCTGCACTCTAGTTTACAAGTTTTCCACTGGTCCGCTCCCGATTGGCGGCGAATTCGCCAAGGAGCCGAAAAATTATCCCGATTCTATCCTGTCCTGAGAATCACAATTTTTCCCGATGGTAGGGAGTGGATTAAAGGCAGATTTCTCCCCGAAGATTTAAACCTGAGACAAGAGCAAGGAATTATTGGCTGGGTAATAGATAATCCCGCTTGGCAACGGGTTTTAGGAGAGCATAAAACTGGTAATTATTTAACCCCTTGGTTAGCGTCACAAACTGCTCAAAAAAAAGGGGCAAAAGAAGCGATATTAGTTGATAGATTGGGGAATTGGTTAGAAACTAGCACGGGTAATTTATGGGGATGGAAAGATAATTGCTGGTACAGTCCCCTGCTGACTGCTGATATTTTACCTGGGATCGGGCGCTCGGCTTTGATCGGCTGGTTAAAAAAACAAAATATTTCCCTGCAAGAAAATCTCTGGACTCCTGAATTTGTCAGGACTTTACAAGCGATCGCCTATAGTAATTCCCTGGTGGAAATTATCCCTTTTAATTCTATTCTTGGCTGTAATCTAGAGATAAATACAGCTATTTATAGAGAAGTTTTACCAGATTTACAGCAATATTTTTCCAGTCAATTAGAGAATAAATAAGGGTGTGTACTAGAGGCTAACACACCCAAAATCCAGAAATAATGCAGCTCAAGCTTTAAAATTCTCGCTCGGAATTAGCCTCACTATCGCGTTTAGAACCGAGTAAATCTAATTGATCGACGAGAATCACCGGTTTAGAACGAGCTAATCCCGTGTTTTTATCATTCCAGGTATCCATTTTTAAAGACCCTTTAATCCCGATTAAACCGCCTTTTTTCACATAATTAGCGGCCACTTCCGCCGTTTTGCCCCAAATTTCCAGATCGAACCAATCCGGCTGATCGCTATTTTTAGAGCGACGATTAACCGCTAAAGTTAAAGTACATAAAACCTTACCCGACTCGAAATACTTGGTTTCTGGGTCTCTCCCCGCTCGTCCCACCAAATGAACCAGATTTACACTCATGGTCTTAAATCCTCAATTTAGTACAATAGTATGTTTATTTTAGCCCGAAACCTCGGCCTTGACCGGTGGGCAGCCAGAAAATTAGGGCAAAGACCTGCGTAAATCTGGAGAGAAAGAAGCGATAATTAACTAGACTTGAGAAACAAAACGTAATAAAATCCAAGTCGATTCGATCGAAAGTCTAGCTATAGCAACGTTGTTATCAGAACAGGAGTGAAAACAAGTGGGTTTTTTTAGAGGACTAGGCTTATCAAGGGACATAGGTATAGACTTGGGTACAGCAAACACCCTCGTCTATGTGTCAGGAAAAGGCATCGTTTTAGAGGAACCATCGGTAGTGGCGATCGATCAAGATCGTAACCCGGTCGCTGTCGGGGAGGAGGCCAAAAAAATGCTCGGTCGCACTCCAGGCCATGTCACCGCGCTGCGACCCCTGCGCGATGGGGTAATCGCCGATTTTTACAGTTGCGAGATCATGTTAGCGGAATTCATCAAACGAGCGCTCGATGGCACGATTGGCAATCCCCGCATGGTAATCGGTGTTCCCAGCGGGATTACCGGAGTAGAAAGACGCGCGGTGGTGGATGCGGCCAAAAATGCCGGCTCCCGAGAAGTGGGGTTAATTGATGAACCGGTTGCGGCAGCCTTGGGTGCCGGTTTACCCGTCTCGGAAGCGACGGGAAATATGATCATCGATATCGGTGGTGGCACCACGGAAGTGGCGATTCTCAGTCTTGATGGGACCGTGATCAGCGAATCGGTGCGCGTCGCTGGGGATGAACTCACGGAAGCAATTATCGCCTATCTGAAAAAAGTCCATAACCTGATTATCGGGGAACGTACGGCCGAAGATATTAAAATTCGCCTTGCTTCCGCTTATCCCACCCCCGGAGATGAATTTCCTCCTCTGGAAGTGCGGGGATTGCATCTCATGTCCGGTTTACCCCGCACCGTGACCATCAAAGCGGAAGAAGTGCGGGAAAGTATGGATGAGCCACTTTCCGTGATCGTTGATGCGATCAAACGTACCCTAGAAAAAACTCCCCCCGAATTAGCTGCCGATATTATCGATCGCGGCATCATGTTAGCGGGAGGAGGTGCTTTATTACGGGGACTCGATCGCCTAGTCAGTCACGAAACCGGTATCGTTACCCATGTCGCTGAAGATCCCCTGCGCTGTGTGGTCAAAGGCACGGGAGAAGTGTTAAAAAATCAGAAACTCTTTGAGCGGATCGTTAATGAAACAACTCGCAATGTCTAAAGGTCACTAGGATCGGTTAGCCGTTAGCCATCAGCAGCGGAAAAATGGACGGATTCTCACTCTACACAGTCAAGAGGTTTTTAATCGCTCATGTATTCAGCACGACGAAAATGGACACAGCAGGGATGGCGACTTTTGCTGCTCGCTGCCGCTTTGGGGGGAGCTTGGTACATTCGCACCTATCAAAGTGGGGCGATTTTAGAATTGTATGGTTTATTAACTCGTCCTTTTCAGGGAGAGGAAACTAATCTGCAAGAGCAACTTCTGGCCGATCAACGGGTGCGAGAATTACAAAATCGTTTAAGTGAAGTCGAATATCAAAATCAACAATTAAAAAAACAGCTTGGTTATTATCAAACCCAGAAAAAACCCCTGATTTCTGCCCCAATTATTGGCCGCAGCGCCGATGATTGGTGGCAACAGGTAATTATCGGTCGGGGTAGCGCCGATGGTGTGGAAGTGGGTGCTTCGGTGACGGGAATTGGGGGTTTAGTGGGACGGATTACGGAAGTTACTCCCCACACCAGCAAAGTTTTATTGGTCAGTAATTCCCAAAGTCGCATCGGAGCAACGGTGAATCGTAGTCGGGCCATGGGTTTAATTCAAGGTCAGAATTCCCAAGTCGCCACCCTGCGCTTTTTTGAAAAAGCTCCCGATGTCAAACCGGGAGATGTGGTGACAACTTCGGCTTTTAGTAGTCTTTTTTCGCCAGGGTTGCCCATCGGTCGCATAATTTCCCTTAATTTACAGGAAAATCCCGCCCCCACCGCCAAAATTGAATTTACCGCCACCGTGGACAATCTCGAATGGGTGTTCGTTCACCCGCAACTCCAGCGGTGAGAGGGGGAATTATGCTGAAATTAAGCCGTTTATCAGCCCGTTCTCGTTTTATCCTGAATATTTTAGTCACTGTCGCTTCGCTGCTTCTCTGTACCTTTCTTTCCTTAATGCGGCTACCTGGGATGGAGATTTTAGGCATCGCTCCCAACTGGTTACTGATTTGGTTGGTTAGTTGGAGTCTCAATCGCTCTTGTCTCGATAGTGTGGTGGTCGGATTAGCGATCGGCGCTATTCAAGATAGTTTAACCTCTAATTATCCTTCCCATATCATGGTTTTTGGTCTGATCGGCTTCCTCACTTCCCGTTTACACCGACAACGTTATCTCAAAGAAGAATTGATCGCCGTGGTCTTAATTGTCTTTGTTATGACTTTAATCGCCAATGGTGCGATCGCTTTTCAATACTATCTACAAGGAGGCAAAAATCTCGCCGATCTTTGGCTCGATTATCAACGCATTGGCCTCACTTCTGCTCTGCTTAGTAGTCTCTGGACTCCCCTCGTCTATTATCCTCTCCAGCAATGGTGGCGACAATTTAGCGATCTTTAGGGAAATAGGGATTTAGGGAAATAGGGAGATGGGGAAATTTCAGCTAAATTCCCCACTTCCCCACTTCCCCACTTCCCCCCCGATGTCGGGGGGGTTGGGGGGGTCACACCCCACACCCCACTTCCCCACTTCCCCACTTCCCTACTTCCCCACTTCCCCACTTCCCCACTCCCTCACCCGCTCAATTAACATGAAATACAAACAAAAACTTAGTCAATTTTTTCATAATCTTGCTAATAAATTAGAAAATTCCGAGCAACCACCTAAAGTCGATTCTATCGACTCTAAATCTGCGCCAGTTGCGGGTGAAAAGCCAGTAGAAACCGCTTCCGAAGAAAAAAAGGTTAATTTAGTCTCCCAAACCAGTAGCAAGGCTCTAGAGACGTTAAAACCCCTAAAGAACAAATTTACTACCCTGATTGATAATTCCCCCTTACCGCAATGGCGACAACATCCCCGCTTTGGCTTGTACTTGGGATTGGGATTAGGGGTGACAGGGGGCTTTTTGGGGGTAGGTTGGGGCATTTATCGCCTTGAAACCTCTTTACCGCAAAATATCGCCGATATACAAACCTATACTCGTCCTGGCACCCTAACCATTCAAGCCGCTAATGGGGAAATCCTCAAACAAAATGGCCCTAGTACCTACGAAACCGTAAAGATTGCTCAAGTTCCCCAACTGGTACAGGAGGCCTTTATCGCTAGTGAAGACCGCCGTTTTCGTGAACACGGGGGAGTGGATGGCCAGGGTATTGCTCGCGCTCTCTTTTCTAACCTGAGAGCCGGGGGAGTGGTGGAAGGAGGCAGCACCATCACCCAACAATTGGCCCGGATTGTCTTTTTATCCCAAGAAAGGAGTTTTGATCGCAAATTACGGGAAATGCGTATCGCTCAGAAAATAGAAGATAAATATACAAAAGACCAGATTTTAGAGCGTTATTTTCACCTAGTTTATCTCGGTTCCGGGGCCTACGGTCTTGCCGATGCCGCTTGGTTATATTTCAGTAAACCCGTCGATAAATTAACTCTAGCCGAAGCTGCCACCCTTGCAGGCATTGTTCCCGCTCCTAGTCTCTATTCTCCCCTCGAAAACCCTAAATCTGCCCTAGAACGGCGTAATATCGTCCTCAAAACTATGGCCGAGGTGGGATTTATTACTAACGCTCAAGCCGAACTGGCGATCGCATCTCCCCTAGGCCTTAAAACCAGTCCCCTAAAACGTCTGCAACGGCAAGCGGCCTATTTTACCGATTATGTGGAAAAAGAACTGCCGCAACTGGTTCCCGCTAAAACCCTAGAAGCGGGGGGATTGGTGGTAAAAACCACCCTTAATCCTCGTTGGCAAAGCGAAGCGGAGGAAGTGGTAGAAAGAGCGGTTTCTCGTTATGGCCAGTGGCAGAACTTCCAACAGGCGGCTTTAGTGGCAATTGACCCCAAAAATGGGCAAATTAAGGCTATGGTTGGAGGAATTGACCACGATAAGAATCAATTCAATCGGGTGACACAGGCAAAACGTCAGCCGGGATCTACTTTTAAACCTTTTGTCTATGCGACGGCGATTGCGGCGGGGAAATCCCCCTATTCTAGTTATAAAGATGCTCAGTATGTGGTGGATGGTTATAAACCGGAAAACTACGGTGATAGGTATAGCGGCCGCCAGGTGTCCATGCGCGATGCTTTGACTTCTTCCCTGAATGTGGTGGCAGTTCAGGTGTTAGTGGCTGTGGGTTGGAATCCGGTGATTAAATTAGCTCAAGATATGGGTATCCAGTCGAAACTTTTACCCACTTATTCTTTGGCTTTGGGTGCTTCGGAAGTCAATCTTTTAGAATTGACCAGTGCCTACGGGACTTTTGCTAATAATGGTGTGCATCAACCAGTTTACGGTATTAATCAGGTACTCGATCGCCATGGTAAAGTAATTTATCAAGCCAATTTTAAACCGAAAACTGCTCTCAATCAAAACACGGCAGCGACGATGACTTGGATGCTAGAGGATGTGGTTAATTCGGGAACGGGAACCCCCGCACAAATTGGTCGTCCGGTGGCAGGAAAAACCGGCACTTCTGATAAAGCTCGCGACCTTTGGTTTGTCGGTTATATTCCCCAATTAGTCACGGGAATTTGGCTCGGTAATGACAATAATCAACCCACCAATGGAGCCAGTACCATGTCCGCTTGGATGTGGCGACAATTTATGTTAGAAGCAATTAAGGATATTCCCTATCAAGGTTTCCCAGAACCGAATTTAGGCAAACGTCCAGTGACATTAAAAGCGGAACCAATTAAACCCCGACGTACCTACTTTACCCAAACTACTAACAATCGTTTAGCCAGCAGCGATGAGGGTTCCCCCACCGAAGGACCCATCCGCAGACGGCGACGGGTTCGGGTAAGTCGTGAGCAAACTATCGTTCGTTCTAATACTAGCGAACCGGGCCAACGCCGTTCTAGTCGTCGGCGTACTACCGTCGCTCCTACCAGTGCCGCTGCTCCTAGTCCTCAAAATACGGCCCCCGCAGCAGCCGAACCGATTACCGTTCCCGTCACTGTGGCAGCTCCCGAAACTCGTTCGGTTCCCCTACCGGTAACTCCTCCCCCCGATGTGGCTCCTCCCGCACCCCCAGCAGAAAGACGCTGAATCGGCAAAAAACCGTAGGATTTGCGGGGGTTACAGTTCCAAAACTGCTCGGCCAAATCTTGGAAAACCATCGGATTTTTCGCACCGCTATAATACGGCCATCCGTTGAGTATAGGCTACAACATATCAGGAGAGGCACTCCCGCAAGTGCAGTGACTCTTAAATTATTACAGATATATCAGCAGCCGTCCCCCAACGGGGGGTTTGGGTAGGGTTGATTCATGAATCAACCCGACTATCAATCAACCCGACTATCAATCAACCCGACTATCAATCAACCCTAGGGGTTTGGGGGGTTCTACCCCCCAAAGGCTTGGATTGAGTGATAAAATCGCAAGTAATACGGCCATCCGTTGAGTATAGGCTACATATCAGGAGAGGCACTCATGCAAAAGGGGGAATAAATAATCAGTTTTTAATAACCGGACTCAGTAGAATAACTAAAAAGCTTGTTTAATGCCGATGACCAGTCTTATTTCCCCCGCTACCATCTCCTCAACTCGTTTAAATCTCAGCTATCAAGTGGCTATGTCGGAACCGACTTCACACCTCTTTGAAGTCACTCTACAGATTACCGGTTGGCAAGCTCCGATTTTAAACCTAAAAATGCCTGTTTGGACTCCCGGTTCCTATCTGGTGCGGGAATACTCCCGTTTAGTCCAAGATTTTCAAGCTGTTAACCTCAACAGTCGCAAAGTTGCTAAAAATCACTGGCAGATTGACAATGGTGACAGTTCCGAAATAACGGTCAAATATCGCGTTTTTGCCCACGATTTAACCGTCAGAACCAACCATCTTGATGATACTCACGGTTACTTCAACGGGGCTGCTTTATTCTTCTATATCCCCGATTATCAAAAACATCCCCTCACCCTGACAATTATCCCCCCCCATGGCGATTGGCGCGTTACCACTGCCTTAAAATCTTTACCCGGACAGAAAAACACCTTTCAGGTTCCCGATTTTGATACCCTAGTGGACAGTCCCGTGGAAGTGGGGATTCATCAGTTATACGATTTTGTCGTCGAGGGAAAACCCCATCAATTAGCTATCTGGGGACGGGGAAACGCCAATCCTAGTCAAATTATCGCCGATACCACTAAAATTATTCAAACCGAGTCGGCTATGTTCGGTGGACTCCCCTATGATAATTATCTCTTTTTGCTACATCTTTCGGCGGCTGGTTACGGGGGACTAGAACATAAAAATTCCTGTACCCTTAACTATGCGCGTTTGGGATTGCGAGATAAGGATAAATATCATCGTTTTTTGCAATTAGTCGCCCATGAGTTCTTTCATCTCTGGAATATCAAGCGTATTCGCCCAAAAGCTTTAGAAAGCTTCGATTATGATGCAGAAAATTATACTTCTTCCCTCTGGTTTGCCGAAGGAACCACCAGTTATTACGATATGATAATCCCTCTACGGGCGGGAATATACGATAGTAAGACTTTTTTAGAGCTTTTAAGCAAGGAAATCAGCCGTTATCTCAATATACCCGGTCGTCTTGTCCAACCGCTAGGCGAATCGAGTTTCGATGCTTGGATAAAACTCTATCGACGGGATAGCAATAGTGATAATAGTCAAATTTCCTACTATCTCAAGGGGGAATTATTGTCGCTGCTTCTGGATTTACTAATTCGCACCCACACCGATAACCGTCGTTCCCTCGATGATGTTTTACGCTCGATGTGGCAACATTTCGGTAAAGAGGAGATTGGTTATACCGATGGGGAATTGCAGGCAATTCTCGAATCGGCTGCAGGGGTGGATTTAAGCGACTTCTACCAGCGTTATATCGACGGTTTGGCAGAATTACCCTTTAATCAATATCTTGAACCTTTTGGACTCTATCTGCGGGGTGTTGACAATGGGGAGACGATACCTTATCTGGGAATGCGGGTACAGAGTGAAGCGGGTAAAGAAATAATTAAATTTGTCGAGATGGGTTCCCCTTGCCAAAAAGCGGGAATTAATGCTGATGATGAATTATTGGCTATCGATGGATTGCGGGTGACGGCGGAACAGTTAAACGAAAGATTAAAAGACTACCGCGCAGGTGATATTATTCAGATAACAGTCTTTCATCTCGATGAATTGCGAACCCTTGCTGTTCCACTGGCCACCCCGCAGACGATTCGCTATGAAATTATCAGGGTAGAAAATCCTTCTAATAGCCAGAAACAAAATTTTTCTGCATGGGTAAATCCCGTTTAGTTCTTGGTTCAATCAACAAAAAAATGTCTATTACCGCCGAAATTCCTTTCCTTCCTCTCGCCTATTTTGAGAATAAATTTATCCCCTTTAGTGAGGCAAAATTATCCGTTGCTACCCACGCACTACACTACGGAACTGCCGCTTTTGGGGGTTTAAGAGGTACTCCCGACCCTAACAATCCAGGACAGATATTATTATTTAGATTAGAACGTCATTGTCAGCGTTTAAGTCAAAGTGCTAAGTTTCTTAATTACGAGATTCCTGCCGATAAAATCTATCAAATAATTATCGATTTTGTTAAAAAGAATCAGTGTAATCGACCTTTTTATATTCGTCCCCTTGTCTATAGTTCCGGGTTGGGAATTGCCCCGCGATTGCATGGTATCGAGAAGGATTTTCTGGTCTATGGTCTAGAAATGGATGATTATTTAGCAGCCGATGGGGTTAACTGTCGGATTAGTTCTTGGTATCGTCAAGAGGATAGAAGTTTCCCGTTGCGAGGTAAAATTAGCGCCGCTTATATCACTTCTGCTTTAGCAAAAACGGAAGCGGTAGAATCCGGGTTTGATGAGGCAATTTTAATGAACTCTCAGGGTAAAGTCTGTGAAGCGACGGGAATGAATATTTTTATCATCAGAAATGGTCAGCTAATTACTCCTAGTTTTGACCAAGATATTCTAGAAGGGATTACTAGAGATAGTGTTTTAACTATCGCGCGGGATTTGGGTATTCCGGTGATTGAAAGACCTGTAGATAAGACGGAGTTATTTATCGCTGATGAGGTGTTTTTAAGTGGCACTGCCGCAAAAATTACTCCGATTAAAAAGATTGAAACTTTTTCTTTACCTGATGCTAAACCGATTACTTATCAGTTAAAAGAAAAGTTAAGTTCTATCGTTCTCAATCAGGAACCAAAGTATCAAGATTGGATTACTAAAGTTCCTTTATAGTTAGAGAAATTTACTTGATTTTTCCTTGAGATACGCCATCATTTGACGCATCTCAAGGAACCCTGAAATAAACAGAATTTATCTATTTTTCGGTTTGGCTCCTTCCTGTGTTAATTGTGGCGGAGATTTACCTGCTTATACTAAATCCAGTTATTAAAAACTGATTATTTATTCTCCGTTTTGCCTTTTTCATGAGTAGAAAACGGGTTTCTCCGAGAAACCCGTTTTCTGTGCGTTACTCAACGGATTTAGTATTATCTAGTTTCCATTTATTCTTGGGTTAAGCTGTCCGGCATTTAAACTATGTCTTGGAAATTTTATTACCAATGCTGAAACTCTCAAACTAGGGATGAATTTCTGGTATCACTGGTCACTGAAATAGGTACAATAAACAGTGGCTCGTTTTCATAGAGAACTTAAATGACGCAAAATAATCCCCTAGAGTTGATTGAGAAGTTAGAAACAGGAATCCCCGGCTTTGATTTTCTTTCGGAAGGGGGATTACCGAAAGGAAGAGCAACTTTGATAGCGGGGACGGCAGGAAGTGCTAAAACGGTCTTTGCCTGTCAATTTCTCGCAGAAGGCATCAAAAATGGAGAAAATGGCGTTTTTGTCACCTTTGAGGAGCCACCCCACGCACTCAGAAAAAATATGGGTGGTTTTGGTTGGAATATCCGGCAGTGGGAGGAGAATCGTCAGTGGGCCTTTGTCGATGCTTCCCCCCAACCGGAAGAAAAGCCGATGGTGACAGGAGAATACGACCTAGGCGCATTAATCGCTCGCATTGAATTTGCTATCCGCAAAAATAAAGCTAAACGGGTGTCTATGGATTCTTTAGGCGCAATTTTTAGCCATTTAAGTGATAGCGCTCAAGTGAGAAGTGATCTTTTTCGTCTGGCAACCGCTTTGCGAGAATTGGAAGTAACAGCGATTATGACCGCAGAAAGAACCCAAGAATACGGCGAAATCAGTCGTTATGGGGTGGAGGAGTTTGTGGCCGATAATGTGGTGATTTTACGCAACGTTTTAACCGATGAGAAAAGAAGAAGGACGATCGAAATTTTAAAATATCGCGGAACCGATCACCAAAAAGGAGAATTTCCTTTTACAATTATTCCCAATAAAGGGGCCGTGATTATTCCTTTATCAGCTATTGAATTAGAACAAAAATCCTCTAATATTCGTATTACTTCTGGCAGCCTCGAACTCGATAGAATGTGTGGTGGTGGTTTCTTCCGCGATTCGGTTATTTTGGTTTCAGGAGCCACGGGAACGGGAAAAACCCTGATGGTGACAGAATTTATGGCCGGGGGAGTAACCAATGGGGAAAGATGTTTAATTTTTGCCTTCGAGGAAAGTCGCGAACAGTTATTTAGAAATGCTACCGGTTGGGGGGTGGATTATGACCGCATGGAAAAGGAAGGTAAATTAAAGGTAGTCTGTCGTTATCCCGAAACTACGGGTTTAGAAAATCATTTAATTATGATGAAGGAAATTATCGAGGAGTTTCAACCGAATCGAGTGGCAGTAGATAGTTTATCTGCTTTAGAAAGGGTTTCTAATCTGAAAGGATTTCGGGAATTTATTATCGGGTTGACTTCTTTTATTAAGCAAAAAGAGGTGGGAGGATTATTTACTTCCACCACTCCCACTTTATTAGGAGGTTCTTCAATTACAGAAGCACATATTTCTACAATTACTGATTCAATTATTCTGCTGCGTTATGTGGAAATGTACGGAGAAATGCGCCGCGGTATCACTGTTTTAAAAATGCGCGGTTCTATGCACGATAAGGATATTCGTGAGTTTTCGATCGATCATCAAGGTATGCACATTGGTCAACCTTTCCGCAATGTTACTGGAATTCTGGCCGGAACTCCTATGTACACAGCACAAACAGAAGTAGAACGTTTGAGTGGATTATTCGAGGATCGTAGTTAAAATATAGCGGCACTTGCTAATCGCACGTCGGTGGTTAGCTTTTTTCTCCCTATCTCCTTCTTGGTTTCTTGATATGTCTAAAAACTTTGGGTTGATTTTTCTAGGTCTTTTACTGATAAATAACCTACATTTATCAGTCTTAGCAGAAACAGTTTTACAAAGAATTGCTCGCACGGGAGAATTAAAAGCGGCAGCCAGAAAAGACGCTACTCCCTTTAGTTATATCGATGAGAAAACGGGACAATGGACAGGTTACGGAGTGGAATTAATGCGCTTAGTCCAACGTCGATTAGAACAAGAATTAGGTAAACCGATTACAATAAACTTTACAGAAGCGACGACTAATAATCGTTTTCAGCAAGTGGAACAGGGCCAAGTAGATTTATCCTGTAATGTGGCAACAATTACGGAAGAAAGACTAGAAAAGGTTAATTTTTCTATTCCCTATTTTATGACAGGAGCGCAATTTTTAACTAAAAGGGAAAATGTTGATAAAATAGATATTAATAACACTTTAGCGGCAGTTGCGATCGCCTATATTCCCCACACCACCACCGATAATATTATTCGTTATATCTATCCTCTGGCTAATTGGCAAGCTGTCAGCGATCGAAGTGAGGCAGTGGCAAAATTACAAAGGGGAGAAGTAAACGCAGTGGTTAGTGATGGAATTCTTCTGCTGGGGGAAATCGTTAAACAAGGACATGATCTGCGACAATTTGTGCTACTACCCCGTCAACCGATTACCACCGAACTTTATGGCTGTATTTTACCCAAAAACGATCCCGAATGGAAAAAATTTGTTGATACTGTTGTCGGCAGCAATGATAACCGGAAACTGCGAGAACAATGGTTTAATTTAGAACAAGGTTTTTTCCCCTATACGATTCTCAATCAACCCTAAAAATAGACTGTAATTGCTGAAAATTCAAAGTAAGTAAATTCTAGTTTTTTTCTTTTTCCTTGTCACTTTTTTCTGAAAAAAATTATGTCTTTTGTCGGTTTACATATTCACAGTGATTATAGCTTACTTGATGGTGCTTCCCAATTACCGTCACTAATTGATCGAGCGATCGAATTGGGACAACCAGCGATCGCTTTAACCGATCATGGAGTCATGTATGGTGCGATCGAATTAATTAAAACCTGTCGTAATCAGGGAATAAAACCAATTATTGGCAACGAAATGTATGTAGTTAATGGCGATATTGAAGTCAATCTTCGCCACCGAAAATATCATCAAGTTGTTTTAGCCAAAAACACCCAAGGCTATAAAAATCTGGTTAAATTAACTACTATTTCTAATCTGAAAGGTATTCAAGGTAAAGGCATTTTTGCTCGTCCTTGTATTAATAAAGAGTTACTCCAACAATACCACGAAGGATTAATAGTTACCAGTGCTTGCTTGGGTGGAGAGATTCCCCAAGCAATTTTAGCTAATAATAGAAAATTGGCTAAGGAAACTGCTAAATGGTATAAAAAACTTTTTGGTGATGATTTTTATTTAGAAATTCAAGACCACGGTTCTAAAGAAGATCGGATTGTTAATGTAGAAATAGTTAAAATTGCTAAAGAATTAGGAATTAAAGTAGTCGCTACTAACGATTCTCACTTTATTTCCTGTTACGATGTAGAGGCACACGATGCCTTACTTTGTATTCAAACTGGCAAGTTAATTACTGAAGACAAACGCCTCCGTTATAGCGGCACAGAATACTTAAAATCTGCTGATGAAATGCGTTTACTTTTTCGTGATCATCTGCCAGAAAATGTGATTGAAGAAGCGATTAATAATACCTTAGAAGTAGCAGAAAAAGTTGAACCCTATAACATATTTAATGAACCAAGACTCCCCAATTATCCAGTTCCTGCGGGACATACTGCTGATAGTTATGTAGAAGAAATTGCTTGGTTAGGATTACTAGAAAGATTAAAATGTCCTTCTCGTCACGAGATTGAAACTGTTTACAAAGAAAGGCTTGAATACGAATTAAAAATGTTACAGAAAATGGGATTTTCTACCTATTTTCTCGTGGTTTGGGACTATATAAAATATGCTAGAGATCATGATATTCCCGTCGGTCCAGGACGCGGTTCTGCGGCGGGTTCTTTGGTAGCATATTCTTTAAAAATAACTAATATTGATCCCGTTCATCACGGTTTATTATTTGAGCGTTTTCTCAATCCTGAACGAAAATCTATGCCTGATATTGATACGGATTTTTGTATCGAGAGACGGGATGAAATGATCCAATACGTCACGGAAAAATACGGGGAGGCTAATGTTGCCCAAATCATTACTTTTAACCGTATGACATCAAAAGCTGTCCTAAAAGATGTGGCGCGGGTGTTAGATATTCCCTACGCCGAATCGGATAAAATGGCGAAAATGATTCCCGTTTCTCGCGGTAAACCCACACCTTTAAAAGTGATGATTTCCGATGAAACTCCCGAACCAGCATTTAAAGAAAGATACGATACGGAACCCCATGTGCGTCATTGGTTAGATATGGCAATTCGTATCGAAGGTACTAACAAAACCTTCGGAGTTCATGCCGCAGGAGTCGTCATTTCTTCCCAACCTTTAGATGAAGTGGTTCCCCTCCAGAAAAATAATGATGGGGCGGTAATTACCCAATATTTTATGGAGGATTTAGAATCATTGGGATTGTTAAAAATGGACTTTTTAGGGTTAAGAAATTTAACCACTTTGAAAAAAACCGCCGATTTAATTAAACAAAATCAGGGCATAGATATCGATCTTGATCAATTGCCTTTAGATGAAAGAAAAGCCCTGCAAATTCGGGCTAAAGGGGAACATAAAAAACTACCTCCTGATATTCTCAAAACCCACGGATTACTAGAAGAAGGGGATTTAGAAGGTATTTTCCAGTTAGAATCATCGGGGATGAAACAGATCGTTAAAGAGTTAAAACCATCGGGTATTGAGGACATATCTTCAATCCTAGCACTCTATCGCCCCGGTCCTTTAGATGCGGGATTAATTCCCCTCTTTATTGGTAGAAAACACGGTAGAGAACCCATTCGTTATGATCATCCTTTATTGGAACCAATTCTTAAGGAAACCTACGCAGTTTTAGTCTATCAAGAACAGATTATGAAAATGGCGCAGGATTTAGCCGGTTATTCCCTAGGAGAAGCGGATCTATTGCGTCGAGCAATGGGTAAGAAAAAAGCCTCCGAAATGCAGAAACAAAGGGAGATGTTTATCGATGGTGCTGCTAAAAATGGTGTGGAAAAAAGAATCGCTGAAAATCTCTTTGAACAGATGGTAAATTTTGCCGAATATTGTCTGGGAGGTGAGACGTTAATTTTAACTGAGGAATACGGATTATTACCAATTGCTAAAATTGTGAGCGAAGAAATTAACTGCACTGTTTATAGTGTAGATAAAAATGGCTTTATCTATAGTCAACCAATCTCTCAATGGCACGAGCGAGGTTTACAAGAAGTCTTTGAATATACCCTAGAAAATGGGCAAACTATCCAAGCAACCAAAGATCATAAATTTATGACTAGCGATGGAGAAATGTTAGCCATAGATACAATATTTGAGCGAGGTTTAGATTTAAAATCCTCTGATTTTTCCTAAAAACCAAACCCCCCAATCTTGAGAGATTGAGGGGTGGGAAAGAATAATCCTGGCATCGAGCTATTGTCCCGGTCGGCAACCCGACAAGTATCTTGGCCACGGTGAAGTTTCACAACCGAGTTCGGGATGGAATCGGAGTGGTGCCATCACGTTAAAGACACCAGGAAGGGTAGAACCCT
>NZ_JAPZSR010000241.1:0-12772 GCF_027531875.1 Microcystis sp. LE19-84.1B
CCCCTTAATCCCCCCTTAATCCCCCCTTAATCCCCCCTTAATCCCCCCTTAATAAGGGGGGCATCTGACAGTTTTTAACACCTAACTACTTAGTAAGAACGATGCTAAATCTATTTAACTCGCTTTTTGGGCGTTATAACGAGAATATCAAGGCCAATGTGGAAATTTACACTTGGGCAACTTGTCCCTACTGTATTCGTGCTAAATGGCTGCTGGGTTGGAAAGGGGTAAAATACACCGAATACAAGATTGATGGGGATGAAAGCGCTCGTCAAGCCATGGCGGAACGAGCCAACGGTAAACGCAGTGTACCACAGATTTTTATTAATAATGAACATATCGGTGGTTGTGATGATTTGTATGCTTTGGATGGTCAGAAAAAATTAGATAATTTATTGGCTAAATGTGGGACTATCTAAAGTCTATTGACGAAAAAGCCTATGAGAAACATCGGCAATGGATGCAGTTAGCTTTAAATTTAGCGGCAACTGCGGGGGACCGGGGTGATGTACCTGTGGGAGCGGTTATCGTGGATAAACAGGGACATTTAATCGCTCAAGGAGCTAATTGCAAGGAAAAACACCATGATCCCACCGCTCACGCCGAAATTCTGGCGATTCGTGCCGCTAGTCAAGTTTTAGGCAATTGGCACTTAAATGATTGTACCCTCTACGTCACCCTCGAACCCTGTCCCATGTGTGCCGGGGCAATTATTCAGGCTAGGCTAGGATTATTAGTGTACGGTGCTGACGATCCGAAAACAGGAGTTATCCGCACTGTGGCTAATTTTATTGATAGTCCTTTTTCTAACCATCGTTTACCGGTAATCGCGGGAATTTTAGCTAAGGAATCGGGGGAATTATTACAAACATGGTTTGAGAAAAAAAGAAATGTTTAAAGGAGTCAGGGAGATAGGAGTCAATATCAAATTAGGTTACACTTCATCTTAATGAGAAGAGCCGTAAGGAAAATTCACGATGAATAATTGGAAAAGTCCTATCCACCCTGGTGAAATTTTAGCTGATGAATTAGAGGAAATTAATCTTGATGTTTTTCAGCTTGCCAAAAGAGTTAATATCTCTGAGAATGAACTTGAGCAAATTCTCAAGGGACAAGGAAATATCACGGGAGATATTGCTTTAAAATTAGGGCTTTTTTTTAATACAGGGGCAGAAATTTGGATGAATTTACAAAAAGTTTATGAGTTAGATATAGCGAGGGAAAAGTTAGGAAATACCCTCGAAGAAATTATTCCTTATCAATCCCTGTCTTCAGGATAAATTCTCTTGAATTCTATAATTATTCATTTGACATACTGGCTGCATCTCACATTTGCAGAAATAGCGACAATCAGCAATTATCAGTCATCCCTAAACTGATACAAATGTATGAATAACCGCGTGTGGGAGTTAATCATACTATTAAAAACGGATTTGGTATTACCGTTAACAGTGGACTAGCTGATCACCACCAGTTGCATTAACCGGATCTTTTGCCAAAAGCGATCGCCCTTGAGCTTCAGCGATCGCCGCTTGGGTAAACATTTAGTCTAAACTCCAGATTTAATTCTCATTGCTTTATTAGGAAATGCCCAAGATTATCAAGACTGGATTACTCATATTCCTCTATAAATAGCGAAGATTTAAAAGGGAATCCAATCAGGGTGAGCGCATCTCAAACGCTATTGACAATTGGCCAATTTTGTGGTCCGCTTGCTGTGTAAGCATTTCAAGTGATACCAGTCAATCAGAATAGTTACCGACCCAATTGGTCGATTGTTGCTTAACAATTGAGATGGCAAATTCTCCTCAAATATGCCTGAATCGTGGGTAAGCAACCCAGATAAAGTTCATTTTGTCAAGGATTGTTAAGATGCGCTTACCCTGTATAACAGTTATCTTCATGGTGAGGAGGGTGGGGGATTGCCCCTCGGCTAAAATCACCAAACATCCCACATATCTTCACTCAATGGGTCATCGTATCACTCTAGGGTTTCCAGCCATTCACTCAGTTCTTCCTTGATGGTTTCTTTAAGTTCTCGCAAATCATCTTTATCTATTAAGCCTTTTTCCAGTAAGAAAGTGTAGAACTTTTTCAGACTACCTGCGTTAGCCTTGAGGCTTGATTGACTGGCCCACAGGGCCTTTTTTATAAACCAATAACCCAAAAAGTCACCGACCATATCTACCCCGTCTTTAGCTTCTACTGCATCCTCATAGAGTAAATATTCGTTGATATAAAAATCTATATTTGAAATATGATTATTAATGGTTTTTTCCGACAAACCTGATGATTCTAGCCAACTCTCGAAATCCTTTAGTAATTCATGATTGACTTTTCTTATCCTTTGACAGTCAGCCTCATATTTCTGGGAATCATCCATCTCAAATTTCTCTCCTGCAAATCGCTGCTCGATGGTCAATAGGGTAATGAATCAGGTGTTTTTTTCCAAGCGTCTAAAGCCGCCATTTTCTCCTCAGGGTCAAGGTCGGCTAACCGACTGAATCGCCTTTATTTCTTCTCAAAGCTTTTCAAGGGTTTTTCGGATCCTTGGGACATTTTCTGCAGCCTGAGCAGTTCACTAAAGGCCTTCGATTTTTTAGCCATGATTGAGCGGGAAAATATGTGTTATTAATCCTGTTGGGTTACTGAACAACATTGGAATAGGGAAATTATAACTGCTCTCAGAGAGCGATTGCTCTCTCATTATTAAATCTTAAAGTTCTGGTCTGAGTCGTCAGCTGTTGACTACTATCCGATACTTTTTTGTTAACATAGATTAACAATCCACTTTCAGAGATTCTCTGAAAACAGAGGATATCTCCTTCCCAAATCCCCCGCAGGGGAAAAATATGTCTCAAAAGCCGATTTATCTAGATTGCCACGCCACGACACCGATGGAGCCGCAGGTTCTGGCGGCGATGTTGCCCTATTTCACCGAACACTTTGGTAATGCCAGTAGTATTAATCATATCTACGGTTGGACAGCCGAGGCCGCGGTTAAACAGGCAAGAGAAACAATCGCCGCTGCTATTAATAGTAGTCCCGAAGAAATTATTTTTACCAGTGGAGCAACGGAGGCCAATAACCTGGCTATCAAAGGGGTTGCCGAAGCTTATTTCGCCAAGGGACGACACCTAGTTACGGTGGTGACAGAACATCGCGCCGTTTTAGATCCCTGTCATTATCTGGAAAAATTGGGTTTTGAGGTGACAATTTTACCCGTCGGTGCTGATGGACTAATTGACTTGGAACTACTAGAAAAATCTTTGCGTACTGACACGATTTTGCTGTCAATTATGGCTGCTAACAACGAGATTGGGGTGATTCAACCTTTAGCGGCAATCGGGGCGATTTGTCGCCAGTATCAGGTACTTTTTCATACGGATGCGGCCCAAGCAATCGGCAAAATTCCCCTAGATGTGGAGGAAATGAATATAGATATGATGTCCTTAACTGCCCACAAAGTCCACGGACCAAAGGGAATCGGTGCGCTGTACGTCCGGCGCCGAAACCCCAGAGTCCGTCTCGCCGCTCAAATTCAAGGGGGAGGCCAGGAAAAAGGACTGCGATCGGGTACAATGTTTACACCGCAAATTGTCGGTTTTGCCAAGGCAGTAGAATTGGGCATCAAAGCGATAGAAGAAGATACCAGCTACTTAAATCAGTTAAAAGCCCGTTTATGGGAGATTATCAGTCAATTAGACAGAATTTATCTCAATGGTCATCCTAGCCAAAGATTAGCCGGAAATTTGAATATTAGCATTGAAGGGGTGGACGGTGCGGCATTATTGTTAGGATTACAGCCAATAGTGGCTCTTTCCTCCGGTTCTGCCTGTTCTTCTAGCCATACCGCCCCCTCCCACGTTTTAACTGCCTTGGGTCGCCCCGAATCTCTCGCTTATGCTTCCCTGCGCTTCGGGTTGAGTCGTTTTAATACTTTAGAAGAAATTGAACTGGTGGGGGAACAGGTGGTTTTAACGGTTAATTCCCTCCGCAAAGCCAAAAATTTTTGACGTTTCGGCTCCTATCCACAAGTTAGTTTCGGTCTAGGTTTCAAAAATTCCGAAAAAGCTTTCTATGATTGTCTTTGACTGATTGCCGTGCCGGTTAATAACATTGATGCTTGGTTTTCACTCCAGTGAATCATCCAACTCGGTTGTAATCCCAGAACAATAATAAATAAAGCCAAAGCAATTTCGGGAAATCTTTCGGGCCAGGTACTGCGGGGAATGCGCGATAATTCAGGGGTTAAACGACCAAAGAAAACCCGATTAATCATCAGGAGAAAATATACTGCGGTTAAACCACTAGCAACCAAACATAAGAGCGTTTGTATTGGAAAAATCGGGAAACTGCCACGAAAGACTAAAAATTCGGCGATAAATCCCACCATTCCGGGGATGCCAGCGCTGGCCATAGCCGCTAAAATCATTAACATTCCCGTGATTGGTAAACCTCTTTCCGGATTTAATAAACCGCGTAGATAATCCACATCCCGGCTGCCGGTTTTTTTATACACTACTCCCACCAGCAAAAATAACAAAGCGGAAATTAAACCGTGACTAATCATCTGCAAAATCGCCGCGGTGATGCTTAATCTGGTGGTGGCCGCCGCCGCTAGTAAAATATAGGCCATGTGAGAAATAGAAGAATAGGCGACTACTTTTTTCATATCCTTTTGGGCAATAGCGCAACTGGCCCCGTAGAGGGCGCTGATAGCTGCTATCGTTGCTAACCAAGGGGCGAGAGTTACCCAAGCATCGAGAAATAAACCGACTCCAAAGCGCAGCAGTCCATAGGTTCCTAATTTGAGTAATATTCCCGCTAAAAGCACAGAAACGGGGGTAGATGCTTCGACGTGAGCATCCGGTAGCCAAGTATGAAAGGGAAAAATCGGGATTTTGATGGCTAATCCAATCAGAAGGGGGATGAGGAGCAGTAATTGAGTTTTAACGTCTAAATTATTCGATAAAAGGGGGTTATAGGCGAAATTATTAGCACCAGTTAGCCAAACTAAGCCAAGGAAAGAGATTAGCACTAAAAAGCCAGAAATTGCTGTGTATAATAAGAATTTCATGCCCGCATAACCGCGTCTTTGACCCCCCCAAATGGCAATGAGAAAGTAAAGCGGGACGATTTCTAATTCGTAAAATAGGAAAAATAGCAGTAAATCCTGTGCTAGAAAGGCCCCCGCTACTCCAGCATTGAGTAACAAGAGCAGAGAATAGTAAAATCTCGGCCGGTTAACCTCTGTACCACTAGCATAAAGAGCAATTATTGTCAAGATGCTGTTAAGAAAAAGTAACGAAAATGATAAGCCATCGACACCGAGGGCATAGTTGAAACCGAGGAAATTAATCCAAGGCAGATTAACCGTGAACTGCATTTGCGGGTTACTAGGGTCAAATTGCCAGCCAAGGAGAATATTAAGCAGTAAGAGAACGACAGCAAGAGTTAGAGCTAATCCTCGCACTTTTTTCGCCTCTAGAGGCGTGTAGGCAATCAGTATCGCCCCTATAATCGGTAGCCAAATAAAAGCGTTGAGCATTCTTTAATGGGGATGACAAGCCTTCCCATTATTGCCTGAGCGGTCAATCTTTAGCAAGATAAGTAGATAGGTGTTAAAAGTTGTCAGACACTCCCCTTATCAAGGTAGGGTTGATTCAAGGTAGGGTTGATTCATGAATCAACCCTACGGGGGCAGGGGGGATCGAGCCTAAAACCCATTTTCAATTTAATTATAAACAGCTGCTTAAACTGGTGAACATTTAACTTAACTAACGATGAAACAAGAAAAGATCACTCTCAGTCAACTCGAAGGCTTTCTATTTAAGGCGGCGGACATTCTGCGCGGTAAAATGGACGCTTCCGAGTTCAAAGAATTTATCTTTGGGATGTTGTTCCTCAAACGCTTGTCAGACGAGTTTGACCGCAAGCAAGCGCAACTCAAGAAACAATATGCACACATCCCAGACCCGTCACTGCTGGCCGAACTCCTAGAAGGCGAAACCTCCTATGGAGAAACATTTTTCGTACCTCCTCGCGCTCGCTGGCATCAATCTTGGCGCGACGAAAACGGCCACGAAGTGCCCCCACTCAAACACCTTAAGCAGGACATCGGCAATATGCTCAATAAGGCATTAGCGGCGGTAGAGGATGCTAACGATGCCTTGGCGGGAGTGCTGAAGAATAACATCGATTTTAATGCCACCAAGGGCAAAACCAAGATACCTGACCACAAATGGAAGGATTTACTAGATCATTTCAATCAGCCCCAATTTGTGCTGGTCAACGATAACTTTGAGTTTCCCGACCTATTGGGTGCCGCCTACGAGTACCTAATCAAATACTTTGCCGATAGTGCCGGGAAGAAAGGGGGAGAATTTTACACGCCGGCGGAGGTGGTGCGGCTGTTGGTGCAGTTGGTCAAACCCCAAGCCGGCAACACTATCTATGACCCCACTGTAGGGTCGGGCGGGTTCCTTATCCAGTCCTATCAATATGTGGAGGAACAGGGGCAAAACCCCCAGAATCTAGCACTTTACGGGCAGGATTCTAATGGTACGGTCTGGTCGATTTGTAATATGAATATGATCCTCCACAACATCACCCGCTTCATCATTGAAAACGGGGATACGCTGGAAGATCCGCTCATTTTAGAAAACGGACAGATTCGCAAGTTTGACCGAGTTCTGGCTAATCCGCCCTTTTCCCAGGATTACAGCCGGTCTAATCTCAAGTTTACTAACCGCTTTCGCGAATTCTGCCCGGAAAAGGGGAAAAAGGCGGATCTGATGTTTGTCCAGCACATGATTGCCAGTCTTAAACTCGACGGCCAGATGGCCACTATCATGCCCCATGGGGTGCTATTTCGCGGCGGCAAGGAGAAGCTGATTCGAGAGATTTTGATTGAGGATGATGTGATTGAGGCGATTATTAGTTTGCCACCGGGGTTATTTTATGGCACTGGTATCCCGGCCTGTGTGTTGGTGGTGAATAAAAATAAACCGGAGGAATTAGGCAATAAAATCCTTTTTATCAATGCGGACCGAGAATATGCTGAGGGAAAGAACCAGAATAAATTGCGCCCCGAAGACATTGAAAAGATCGATTATGTCTTTACCCACAAGCGAGAATATCCCAAATATAGCCGCTTGGTAGATAAGTCGGAAATTGTGGAAAAACACGACTTTAATCTCAATATTCGCCGCTATGTGGATAATACGCCAGATCCCGAACCAGAAGACGTAAAAGCTCACTTGATGGGGGGTATTCCGCAGGCTGAAATTGTCGCACAACAGGATACTTTTGCTAAGTTTAGCATTAATCCAGATACCCTATTTAAGCCCCTACGCCCCGGCTATGCTAGTTTTTGCCCAGAAATTGCCACGAAAGCCGCTATTAAAGAGAATCTGGAAGCTAATCCCGATTTACAAGCAAGGATAAGTGATCACTATACTACGCTGAAGAATTGGTGGCGAGAAGCGCGGGATGATTTTGCTAAGTTGGAGGGAAATAATATTATGCCCCAAGTGCGGCAGCAATTACTGAGCAGCCTTAAACAGCAGCTGATTCCTTTGGGGGTTTTAGATGAGTTTAAATCGGCGGGGGTGTTTGTTAACTGGTGGCAGCAGATTCGCTATGATCTAAAGACTATTATTAACACTGGCTGGCATCATACTCTTATCCCTGATCAGTATTTATTAGCGGCATTTTTTCAGGCGGAAGAGGCGGCAATTGAGGAACTAGAAAGTAAAATTAGTGCAGCCCAAGGGGAGTTAAGCGAGGCAGTGGAATCAGCGCAAGAGGTGGCAAATTATGAACCGGAAGAGGAAGAAACTATTAGCACCGCATCGATTAAGAAAGTGCTTAAAGAGTTGATAGATGATCTGAAGCAATCTAAGGGCGATTCAGCAGCCAGAGAGCGGCAATCTTACCAACAAGAATACAATGTTATTACGGACATTGAGAATCGGATCAAGTTACTTAAGAATACACTTAAAGAACAGCAGAGTCAGCTTGAGTTAAAGCTGCGCTTAAAACGGGTTGGTGATGAGGAATTTAAGGCTGAAACTGTTGAATTACTTGAGCAGGTACAAAATCAGCTTATGGGGTTAAATGCCAGTAAAAAGGAAGAAAAGGCCAAGATTAACGCGCTTAATAAGGATAAGAAAGCCTTGGAGATTAAATTATCTTATCCTGAGGGATTACTGACTGAAGTAGGAGGACAGTTAAGGGATGAAGAGGCGAAAAAACTGATTCTGAAAAAGCTCTATGATTGGGTATCGGAGCAGCTTACTCGTTACTTGAATGGGGAAAAGCGGGGACTTGTCGCTAAGGTTGAGAATCTTTGGGATAAGTATGCGGTATCGAGTCAGGAAATGGAGTCCCAGCGAGAGCAGACTTTAGGACAGTTAAATGAGTTTTTGGTTAAACTAGGGTATAGGGACTAATCTAAGTAAGTTAGGAGCAGATTATGCAGTCTATTAAAAAGCAATTTATCACGGATGAAAACCTGAAGCCAGTGGCGGTAATTATTAATTACCAAGATTGGCAAAAAATTGAGGCATTATTGCAACAGCAGGAGGAAAAGCTTTTGAGTCAATTAGAATCGACTGAAGCAGTTGTCTGGTCTCCACAGGTAGATCAATCAGCAGTACAAGCTTTATCAGATTTAAAAGGTGAACAGGAAGATAGTACAGAGTCTTTTAAAGCACTCGCAGCTTATGCGGGTAGCATTCAACTAACTATTGATCCTTTAGAATATCAAAGTGAGACAAGGAACTCATGGCTCTAAGTTTACCTCAGTTTGTTTTAGATACTAATGTTGCTCTTTACCATCTGGGTAATCGCTTATTTCAGCCTTTACCTTCTGGTGTTTATTTTATTTCTATTATTACAGAAATGGAACTTTTATCTTATCCAAGATTAAGTGATGCTGAAGCACATCAAATTCATAATTTTTTAAGTTATTTGACAGTTATTAATATTAATGACACAATTAAAAGTCTAGCCATTCAATGGCGACGACAGTATAAGCTAAAATTACCTGATGCTATTATCGTGGCAACAACTCTCAGTTTACAAGCAACATTACTAACTAATGATCAGCAACTGACAAAGATTGAGAATTTAACGACTCAATCCCTGGCTATATTTTCATGAATAAGTTAAGGATAGGACAAAGAAATGCGAAAACAACAGGTACAATATAAATCACCTTTAGATGCGCTGATTGCTGTAGCCAAACGCCTTAGTTTGTATGAAAGTCAGCACAATATGGACTCTGAGGATTTTTTTGATCGCTATAGCAAGGGACAACTCTCTGATGAGGCGATTTTTATTGATTGGGCGAATGATTATCGCCACTATTTGGGGCTGCGTCAGGTATCTAATGGATGAAATTACATTTTTAAAGCTAGAGATAAGTTTAGCGGAGTTGAATCGTTTTTTTAGTCAGTTGGAGAATTTGAGATGAGTGTGGAAGGTTGGAAATTAAGAAGACTCGATGAGATTGGGGAAATTTGTTCAGGTTCAACCCCTTCAACTAATAATTTAAGTTATTGGGATGGTGATATTACTTGGGTTACTCCGAATGATCTCAGCAAGTTAAATACTCCTTACCTGATAACATCAAGCAAGAAAATAACGCAACAAGGTCTTAAAAGTTGCTCGGCTCAGATTGTTCCCATAGGATCGATAATTTTATCTTCCCGCGCTCCTATTGGCTATCTAGCAATTTCTTTAGTTGATTGTTGCACAAACCAAGGATGTAAGAGCTTTAATCTCAATCCAGAATACGATTCTGAATTTGTATATTACAATCTCAAATACAACATAAATAAGATCAAAAATCTGGGAGAAGGGACCACTTTTGCGGAAATCTCAAAAACTGCATTATCAAAGATTCAAATTTCATTTCTTGAAAACAAACAAGAACAAACCCAAATCGCCACTATCCTCTCAACAATAGACCGCGCGATTGAGCAAACCGAAGCCCTAATTAGCAAGCAGCAGCGCATCAAAACCGGACTAATGCAGGACTTGCTCACCAAAGGAATTGATGAAAATGGCAATATTCGCAGTGAAGAAACCCATGATTTTAAGGATTCACCGCTTGGGAGGATTCCGGTTGAGTGGGAGGTGAAAAACATAGGCGAAACTCTAGAAGATATTACTTACGGTCTAACAGTTCGTCCAAAGTATGTAGAAGAAGGAATTCCATTAATATCTGCAAAGGAGTGTGGAAATGGTTCGATTGATTATGAGTCTTGTAATAAGATTATGCAACAAGATTTTAAACGATTAAGAGAAAGAAGTTTACCAAAATATGGAGATGTTCTAATTACTAAAACGGGAACACTTGGACGAGTCGCCAGAATTAATCAATCTGATCCTTATAGTGCTATTACTCAAAATGTTGCATTGCTAAGACCAAATATAAAAATTATTAGACCTGAATTTCTGGAAATAATTTTAAACTCAGAGAAAATACAAAAAGATATTAAAGATGGAGTTACAGTCTTGAGCATTCCAGATCTTCAATTGGGTGTGCTTGCGAAATTTGAATTTCCTATTCCATCTTTGAATGAGCAAGACAAGTTAATTCGACAAATAGAAAAATTTGATGCTGATACTTTGTTAAATAAGAAATATTTGAGTAAAATTAAACTACTTAAAACCGGACTCATGCAAGACCTGCTAACAGGCAAAGTCCGAGTTACTGACCTCCTCAACCAAAACACAGCAGCAAACTAACATCTAAAAATCAACAGAACTAAACGTTGCAACATTTGTGGTAACAAGTGTTAGCATGAAAAAAAATCAAACCTTGAAACACAGCCATCATGCAACTCAACGTCAAAAAACGCGGTAACTCCCTCAGCGTCATTATTCCCAAAGAAATCGCCGCTAACCTGAATATTGACGACGGCGACAATATTTATTTAACTAAAACCCCCAACGGTTACGAAATCACCGCCTTCGATCCCGACTTTGCCAAAAAAATGGAAATCGCAAGGCGCGGCATCAAAAAATATCGTAACGCCCTGATTGACCTAGCCAAATGAGAGAACCATACTGGCTCAACGAAAAGGAAATCATCGCAATTCATGGCGAAATCCTGATAAACCAAACCGCACTGATCAGGCATACACAACAGCAAGCGATGAAAAAAGAGAAAATAAGAGTTTGCCATGAAAACACCAATAACAAACATCAAACCATCCCCTGAGCAAATTGAAAACTTTTGCCAACGTTGGCACATTACAGAATTGTCCCTATTTGGTTCAGTATTACGCAATGATTTCCGTGTTGATAGCGACATTGATATATTAGTCACCTTTGACCCTCAATTTCAGCGCGGACTAACCGAAACATTGCAAATAAAAGAAGAACTGCAAAACCTATTTGACCGCAAAATTGACTTAATTGTGAAAGCTGCTATAGAACGCAGTGCCAACTGGTTGCGTCGTCAGAATATCCTAGAATCTGCTCAGGTTATCTATGCTAAGAGATATTGAATCCCTCATCGATATCGAACAAGCAGCCAAGCGTATCCTTCGCTTTTCGAGCGGTGTTGAGCAAATTGATCTAATCACCAATGATGAGAAAATTTCAGCAATTCTCTATCAGATTACAATTATAGGAGAAGCAACAAAACGACTTTCAATCGGATTTCGCCAACAACATCCAGAAATACCGTGGCGGAATCTGGCAGGGATGCGTGATATAATTGTCCATGAATATGATCAAATTGATCTTGATATTGTTTGGGACGTAATTCAGCACGAAATTCCTCAACTATTGAAGCAAATTAAACCTATATTGATGGACTCAAAAACTAATGAAAGCAATTAATTTTAAAACCATCCTAAAAAACGGCATCCTGACAATTCCCCCACAGTACAGCCCTGCATGGGAAGGCAAAATCATCCGCGTCATTGTCTTAGAAGATAAAAACATTGCCGAACCCGTAGCCACCCCACCTCAAAAAAACCCTGAATCTTTATTTTCACGACTCAGACAAATTAAAATTTCTGCACCTGCCGACTTTTCAGAAAATATTGATGCGTACTTAAACGGCGAGAAAAATGCTTAACCCCATGTTTGTTGATACAGGCTATGCGATCGCCCTAATCAACCAAAACGATCAACACCATCAGCAAGCAATACAACTATCGGAAAAATACGAAGGTTATCCAGTAATTACAACCGATGCCATTCTCTTAGAAATTGTAGTATCTCAATTTGTCTTAAGTTCAGTAGGATGAACTACAGCAATTTCTGTATATCGTTTAAAGTCATCCGTATTAAAGGTTAAAATATGCGTGATGCTATATACTAGCATAAAAGCAACTAATCGGGCATCATGGACATTAACCCCTTTTACTTGATAATTGCTCACTAATTTTTCCCATTGTTGATAAATATTTGAATGATCAGGTAAAACCCAAAAAAGTGATTTTAGACGATTAATTTCCGTTTGAACTTCTATAATTGAACCGCCTAAACCATTTTGTTTTTGGGGACGGGTGTAAACATTCCAATATTCAACAAGGTTTTGAGAGGTGATATAGAGTGTCTCTTTTCTCTGACGTAATTTTTTCAGAGCAGTGACTGCATCTAAATCTGACAGGGGGACAAGCAAGCTGAAAAGCTTATGTAGCATGGAATACAGACACAGACTCCAAAAAAAGATAAGTCATATTTACTATATATGACCTAAATAACGAAAATGATAAGTGAACTATACCGGAAAGTCTTAGAG
>NZ_JAPZSR010000466.1:0-1873 GCF_027531875.1 Microcystis sp. LE19-84.1B
AAGCGCAACAAAAATAATTATGAATCGTTATATTATTGCGCCTTCAGCCAGTCAAGATTTAAACAAGATTGCCGATTATTTTTTAGTAGTAAATATTGAAGCAGGTGAAAAACTATTCAGAAAATTTTACAAAAAGTGTCAACAATTAGTACAATTTCCCAAGTTAGGACGCAGCTATAGTCATATTAAACCATCATTGAGAGGTTTACCTTTAGATGGATATATTATTTTCTATCGAGTAATTAATGAAACGGTGGAAATTTTAAGAATTGTTAATGGTCGTCAAGATTTAGATGCTTTATTCTCTGAGATAAAATAAAGGTTGAATGATGCAATTCATCTGCATAAAAACGTGCCATCCCCTAAACTGCCTCATTCTGCTCAATGAGCAAATCAATCTCATCTTCATGAGCTGCCGCATATACCCAAGCATTAGCTAAATCCGTAGCCTTAATAGTCGGATAACTTGTTAATAAATCAGCATCACTATAACCAAGACGACGAGCTTCTACTAACACCCAAACTGGAATTCTTGTATTGGCAATGCAGGCTTGTCCGCCGCAAACTTTAGGCGTTTTCTCAATTCCCTGCCAATCACCACCAAGACTTTGAGCAAGTAACTGGATTACCTGCACTTTTTCCCTAGGTTTGAGGGCAAGAAGTTGCTCTTCTAACTCTTTGATGATCACAGGCTTAAATCCTCATAAAGTTTTGGACAATTATCCTTAATCATTTTACCAGAAAATTTGGTTTGAAAACCTCCCACTATTCAGTTAACAGTGAACAGTTAACAGTTCTCAGTTAGATTGAAACAAGCGAAATCCAAAATCAAACTAGGTGTTTTTTTGATTTCAATAATATGTCATTTAGATGCACAGCAGCTTATTAAGTTATGATACTACAATGGCACTCTCGAAAAAACAGCGAAAAATTCTGGACCAAATCTTCGAGCAGCCCGTCCGGTCAGATGTTGTCTGGACGGATATCGAATCGCTGCTGGAGGCACTGGGAGCAGAAATATCCGAAGGTAGGGTGTCGCGGGTGCGGGTAGCCCTTAAGGGAGTTAGAGCCGTCTTCCATCGCCCCCATCCTCGTCGGGAAACGGACAAGGGGGCTGTAGTATCAGTGAGGCGCTTTTGGCTCTTCGGTTTGTGTTATGCAATGGACAGGGGTTATAAGGGATGGAACCCTTATATAGAAAGGCATTTAGCGATTTTTGTTAATTGTTTTTTATCTAGAGCGAACTAATCAATTAAATCTCTTGCCAGATAAGGATTTAGTCGATTTATGCCCCCCTATCGAACCATACCAAGTAACGAAGAACCACAAAACCCAACCCAATTCTTTAAAAGTGTTGGGTTTCACTATCGTTCAACCCAACCTACGCTCTTTTCATCTCATCGGTAAAACCGAGAGCCTTCAAGCCGACATTTTAGGTAATAATGAAACAGGACACTCGACTTAACCCTTAACCTTATAAAAATTATCATGAATATTCAACTAAAACCCAATCAAGAACAATTTATCCAAAAACAGTTAAAAAGTGGCAGATTTAATAATTCAGAACAAGTCATAGATACCGCTTTTTACTTGCTAGAAATCCTCGATCAAGATTACTTACAATGGGTAGAAGAAACTCGTCAACAAATTGACGTTGCCATAGCAGAATTAGATAATGGAGAGGGATTAGATGGAGAAAAAATCATAAATGATATACTCGAAAAATTTAAAGAAGCGCAACAAAAATAATTATGAATCGTTATATTATTGCGCCTTCAGCCAGTCAAGATTTAAACAAGATTGCCGATTATTTTTTAGTAGTAAATATTGAAGCAGGTGAAAAACTATTCAGAAAATTTTACAAAAAGTGTCA
>NZ_JAPZSR010000252.1:0-4784 GCF_027531875.1 Microcystis sp. LE19-84.1B
AAAGCTGTTTGTAAATGTCTTAACCCTTGTTGTAAAGGTACACAGCTAACTTCGTTTAAAAACTCTAATTCTTCTTGTTTTTTCCAATCGGTTAGCATTGAAGAAGTTTCAGTATATCCTACTCTTTCTTGTCTTTCGTACCATGCTTGTGTTCTGAGATGGAGTGCCTTATTGTAAACCAATCTTACACAGCCCAATGTGCGCCGCAATAGCGACTCTTGTTCGGGTGTTGGGTAAAATCGAAACGAATAGGCTTTTTCCATACCTCACATTCTAACACATATTTTGTAAATGCGCTAAGATTTAACAGTAAAGCCGTCGTAGAACGACGGGGTTTCAGACCCAAAATTTCCGATGATCATCGCAGGAGAAAGAAGCGGAGTCGGTAAAACGACGATTACTCTGGCAATCTTGGCCTATTTAATCAGTCGTGGCGATCGAGTGCAATCTTTTAAAGTCGGGCCCGATTATATCGATCCCATGTTCCATACTCATTTTACTGGTCGCCCCTGTCGCAATCTCGATCCGGTTTTAACTTCTGAAGACTATGTAAAAACCTGTTTTGCCCAACATTGTCAAAATGTCGATTATGCTCTGATTGAAGGGGTAATGGGGCTATTTGATGGTATTCAATTAAGCGATACTCAATTTCCCGATTATGCCAGTACCGCCCATATTGCCCGTATTTTAGGGCTTCCTCTGCTGTTAGTGATCGATTGTAGTCGTTTATCTACCTCTGTCGCCGCTATTGTCCGCGGTTATCAATCTTTAGACAAAAATCTCCATCTAGCCGGAGTTATCCTCAATCGGGTTGGTAGCGATCGCCATCTGCAATTACTGCAAACCGCCCTAGAATCCATCAATATGCCGATTGTCGGGGTTTTGCGTCGTCAAGATTCCCTGACAATTCCCGATCGCCATCTAGGATTGGTTCCTAGGGATGAACTAGGAGAAATCAGGGAACTGCAAGATCAACTGGCCTCTATTGCCCAAAACTGCTTTAATTGGGACATTCTCTTGCCTTTACTGACTATTTCTCCCCAAGAGAACCCGAAAAATACCCCAGAAGCAAATAAGCTTTTTCCCCCTATCCGTATCGGTATTGCTAGAGATAAGGCTTTTAACTTTTATTACCCCGATAATCTCGATATTTTAGCCAATTTAGGCGCAGAATTAATCTTTTGGAGTCCCTTGCAAGGGGCAAATTTGCCCGAAAACCTGCAAGGATTGTACTTTGGTGGCGGTTTTCCCGAAATCTTTGCCCCGGAATTAGCGGCTAACACCCCTATCTTAACCCAGGTGAGAAAAGCGATCGCCTCTGGAATGCCCACCTACGCCGAATGTGGGGGATTAATGTATTTATGTGACAAAATAGTTGATTTTGAGCAAAAAAATCATTCTATGTTGCAAATAATCCCCCAATCTGCTATAATGTCGCCGAAGTTAACCCTAGGTTATCGACAAGCCATCGCCAAACAGGAGACGATCCTGCTCAAACCGGGCCAACCAGTGCGCGGCCATGAATTCCATCGCTCCCAATTAAGCGGGGTAAGCGACGCACCGATTTATCAACTGCAAGCATTCCCCAAGGGTGCTATCAATGGCGAAGGGTGGCAAGGTAAGAATCTGCACGCTTCCTATCTCCATCTACATTTTGGGTCCAATCTGAGCCTGCCGAAAAAATTTTTAGCTGCCGGCCTTGATTTTTTCCGAACAGCTGCGTTAAGCTAGTTGCAGATAAATTTGATAATCAATCCGTTAAGGGATACAGGAGGTGATGTCGATGGTAGAAAGTAGTAAAAGCATGGGTCTCCTAATCGACAATAGCCGGCTGTGCGCCGGGGCTGTTCTCTAGACCCCACGTCTAAACAAGATTTAGACTAGCTGGAGTTCCTTCCGGCAGTCTGGTGTCGATTCCGATGACCCGCTACACCGCCCTTACCAAGCAATTGGTAAGGGCGGATAGTTTTTGAGGGTTTCCCGTCAGCATTGTCTAAACCTGCCCTGATTTTGCCCTAAGTGAGCCTTTCTTCACTGTAACTCTACGGGCGCAAACTAACCCATCGCCGATTCTGGTTTGGGGACACCATTTTAACGCCTGTCACCGAGATAATATCATTGGCTAAATTCTCCGCTATCATGGGAATTAATCGATTTATATTATTCTCATAAGCTTTTGTCCAGAATTGAGACAGTTTCTCTCTTCCCTCCTCATTGACGTAGATAGTTTTATCGGGCGTAATCAATACCATTGCCACGTCACCTGAGTTTTCCGTGACGGCAAAGACAAACTGATCACGGTCGGACTTGAGACCTTCGTACCAGTAGTCTAGGTGTTCTTCTAATTCGTATTCATAGAGAGCGCGTTCCATCTTGCCATCTTGCAGCAAGGCTTTACGCAGTGTATTGGCTATCTTTCTTTTTTTCATGGTCTTGTCCCTGTTTTTGTTCGCATTAATTACCCACTACTCCTTATGAAAAACAAGCACTTCGATCCAAAAGGCAAGATGCCCTCCCCGTTCACCATCGAACTACAGAACGGTTGGCGCCAGACCCTGCCGTTCGAGGACAAACGGGATTTTGAAGAGGCCCAAAAAGGCTTTATTGCCGCCCCACCTTACAAACAAATCATAGCAGAGGCGGGTAACGTGGCTTGGGATATGGGCAGCTACGAGTTCCTGTTGCGGGGCTTTGACAGCGTTTTCGACAGCATTCACCCCTCATTGCAGCGCCAGGCAGTTCTGAACATGGCCTACGGACTCTATGAAGTCTTGCCGGACAAGATCTACCAAGTGCGAGGGTTCGACCTGGCCAACATGACGATCATCAAGGGCAATACAGGTTGGATTCTATTTGATGTGTTGACCTGTAAGGAAACGGCTAAAGCCGCTCTGGAACTGGTCAATGAACACCTGGGACACCGTCGTGTGGTCGCCGTCGTGTACTCCCACTCCCACGTCGATCACTACGGCGGGGTGCGCGGTGTGGTGGATGAGGCGAATGTGAAGAACGGGAAGGTGCAGATTATCGCCCCCGTTGGCTTCATGGAATATGCGATCGCCGAAAACGTCTATTCGGGGACGGCGATGGTCCGCCGGGCATTCTTTCAGTACGGCCTGCTATTGCCGCGCAGCCCGTTCGGCCATGTAGATCAGTCGATCGGCAAGAACACCGCAGCGGGCAACACCGGACTGATTGAACCCACCCGTTACATCGAGCAGGACATTGAGGAATTGACCATCGACGGGGTGAAAATGGTATTTCAGAATACGCCAGGCACCGAAGCCCCCGCCGAGATGAACACCTATTTCCCTGACTGGAAAGCGTTCTGGGCAGCAGAAAACATCTGCGGTACGATCCACAACATCTACACGCTGCGGGGTGCATTGGTGCGGGATGCGTTGGAGTGGTCGAAGAAAATTAATGAAGCCCTCTATAGGTTCGGGCAGCAAGCGGAGGTGATGTTTGCCTCCCATAGCTGGCCTCGTTGGGGCAACGATCGCATTCAGGAAGTCATGCGAACCCAGCGGGATGCCTATGCTCACCTGCATAACGAGGTGCTGCACCAAGCCAACCAGGGCGTGACCATTAATGAAATCCACAATGTTTACAAGCTGCCCGAAAGTTTGCAGCAACAGTGGGCTGCCCACAGCTACCACGGTTCTGAGGAACACAATAGCCGTGCCGTGATTAACCGCTACCTGGGCTACTGGGATGCCAATCCAGCCACATTAATTCCGCTGTCACCGAGGGAATCGGCTCCGCTCTACGTCGAGATGATGGGGGGTGCGGAGAAGATTCTGGCCAAAGGTCAGGAGTTGCACGATCGAGGCCAATACCGCGAAGCCATGGAGATACTGAACAAGCTGGTCTATGCTGAACCCCAGAACCAGGCAGCTAAAGACCTCCTGGCCGATGTGTTTGAGCAGATTGGCTACCAGAAAGAAAGCCCCAGTGTCCGCAACAGCTTTCTGGCCGCCGCTTACGAACTACGAAATGGCTTCCCCACGGGGGTCACGGCCAAGACAGTCACCCCCGATACGGTTCGCGCCATGTCCACCCAACTCTGGCTCGACTTCATCGGCATTCGTCTAGATAGCCAGAAAGCGGAAGGGATGAAATTCACCATCAATTTGCTCACACCAGACAACGGTGAGAAATTTGCGGTGGAAATGAGTAATTCAACCCTGACAAACATCAAGGGATTCCAGGCCAAAAATCCTGATCTCACCATCACGATCGACCGTAGCGACCTGGAGTTGATTATGGCTGGGATAGCCACATTTCCTGCCCTGATTGGCGAAGGGAAGGTGAAGCTAGAGGGCGATGCTCAGGTCTTGGTGCGACTCCAGAGCCTCTTAGTCCAGTTCACCCCGGACTTTGAGATCTTGCCAGGAAGCAAGCCGGCGGAGTCAGTTACGCCCACTGAGAACTCGTTCGAGCAGCCAGAGCCGGCAGATACGTCTGGAGGTTGAGCGGCAATGGCAGTCACCCCTGGGAACGGTGAAGGGCTACCGGTTTCAAGCGGGACAGTTTCGGAATGGGGGAGTTGGGCAAGTATCTCACCTCTCCTCGTCTCCCCGTCCCTTCCACAGTGTTCTGTCTTAAGCCGCAACTTAATCCCTGATTATGGCAATCTGACCGCCGTTGACATCCTCGCCGCCCTAAAAGTGCGGCGATTCCTAAACCTCACGATTTAAGTTTCTGCTTCCACCACCGTCGCATACCACAGTTAAAAAACCATGTACTGTCTTACACAGAGTCCACAGACTTTCGCCCCATTT
>NZ_JAPZSR010000231.1:0-15460 GCF_027531875.1 Microcystis sp. LE19-84.1B
AGCCGTAGGTTGGGTTGAGGAACGAAACCCAACCCAATGATTTAAAAGTGTTGGGTTTCACTATCGTTCAACCCAACCTACGCTCTTTATTCTCTGAGATAAAATAAAGGTTGAATGATGCAATTCATCTGCCTAAAAACGTGCCATCACCTAAACTGCCTGATTCTGCTCAATGAGCCGTAGGTTAGGTTAGGTTGTAGGTTGGGCGTGGTGGCGTGGTGCGTGGTAGATGGGAAATTGATGGGTAGGGGCGAAGCATTCGGATAAAAAATCTAGGATTTCAGCGATAAGTTATTGCCCAAATGCTTCGCCCTTACAGTGATTTTCTGCAATTTGAGGAATAACTGTTGCAGAAGGCGGTTCAAAATTCATTGTCTTAATTATGATTGAGGAAAAGGGAGAATAATATAGCGAATAACTGTTCCTATTAAAGCTGTTCCCAAGATGCCGATTAACGTCCAAATCTGGGCTTTCTGAGAGCCTTTTAATTCTTTTATATCTTCTTTTACCCCTTCAATATCTTTTTCTAAACTATCGACTTTTTCCTCTAATCTTGCCTGTACTATTTTAATATCCATAACATCTTTTTGTAGATTATCCAACTTCTGATTAATTGAACCTAAAATTTCTTTGAGATCCTGTTCAATAGTAACTGACATCTGATGATTCTCCTAATAATGATAGTTATCAGTATTGTTATCTATCTTGTCTTAATTGCTTGCCCAACCGAAGCGCCTCATTTTCCCTTGCTGCCTTCCCTCATTGTTGCCCTACCCTTACCATTATCTCCACTAATCCCCGCTTTGATAATCCCTGATTTTACTGTAAAATCTTAGGTTCATCAGCTTAATCTAGCTGAAGGCTGACTTAACCCTAACAACAATTTAAGCCAATCCTTTCTCAGCCAACCATTGAGGATTATATAACCGAGATTGATAACGGGACCCACCATCACAAAGAACAGTAACAATAGTGTGGCCTGGCCCCATTTGTTTAGCTAAAGCTACCGCAGCACCAACATTAATACCCACAGAACCCCCCATAAATAAACCATCTTTTTGTAATAGTTGATAAACAACTTTAATGGCAGTGGGATCATCAATTTGAATGGCATCGTCTATGGGTGCGCCTTCCATATTAGCCGTAATACGACTATTACCAATCCCTTCAGTAATTGAACTACCTTCCAGGGTAATTGTCCCAGTTTTCACATAACTATATAAACCGCTACCCATCGGATCTGCCACCACGCAACGCACCTGGGGATTTTGGTCTTTTAAAAACATCGCCACCCCCGCGTAGGTTCCCCCAGTTCCCGTGGCAGCCACCCAAGCATCAATTTTACCGTCGGTTTGTTCCCAGATTTCCCGGCCGGTGGTTTCGTAGTGAGCGCGACGATTAGCCAGATTATCGAATTGATTGGCCCAGATAGCATTTTCCATCTCCCTGGCCACTCTCCCCGATAATTTAACGTAATTATTGGCATCTCGGTAGGGAACGGCGGGAACAGTACGCACTTCCGCACCAAGGGTTCTTAAGAGGTCGATTTTCTCTTGGGATTGGGTATCGGGAATGATAATCAGGCATTTATAACCTTTAGCATTGCAGATATGGGCCAAACCGATGCCAGTATTGCCGGCGGTTCCTTCGACAACGGTTCCCCCCGGTTGGAGAGTACCGGCTTTTTCCGCTTCTTGGATAATATATAAAGCGGCCCGATCCTTGACCGAACCACCGGGGTTAAGAAATTCGGCCTTACCGAGAATCTCGCAGCCGGTTTCCTCGCTAAAACTATTGAGACGAATTAGGGGAGTATTACCCACCGCATCGACGAAACCATGTTTAATATCCATAATCTGTTATTTTTCGTGCTGTTCGTAGGCTGAGACGATTTTTTGTACTAGGGGATGACGCACCACATCGGCCCGGGATAGGTAACAAAAAGCGATCCCTTCTACTGATTTTAGGATTTTTTGAGCGGCAATTAACCCCGATTCCTGTTGTTGCGGTAAATCGGTTTGAGTGACATCTCCAGTTACTACCATGCGCGAACCGAATCCCAAGCGCGTTAAGACCATTTTTAACTGTGCTGGGGTGGTATTTTGGGCCTCATCAACAATAACAAAAGCATTAGCTAGGGTTCGTCCCCGCATATAAGCTAAGGGAGCGATTTCGATTTTACCCCGTTCCATCAGGTCGGGAATTTTGGCCGCTTCGATAAATTCGTATAAAGCATCGTAGAGGGGACGCAAAAAAGGATCGACTTTTTGCTGTAAATCCCCCGGGAGAAAGCCTAATTTTTCCCCCGCTTCCACGGCCGGCCGGGTGAGGATAATCCGTTCTACTTTATCTTCTAATAAAGCTTGTACGGCTAAAACGGCGGCTAAAAAGGTTTTTCCCGTGCCGGCCGGTCCAATACAAAAGGTGATATCGTGACTTTGAATCGCTTGGATATATTGACGCTGACGGAAGGTTTTCGCCCGAATTAGCTCCCCGCGACGGGTACGAGCCAAAATATCCTGCTGTAGTTCTTTATACTCGCTAGAACGCCCCGTATCGAGGGCATGGATAGCGGTCATAATATCGGCTTCGGCGATTAACTTGGCCTCTTGCCATAAAATACTTAAGGAGCGTACAATCGCTGTGGCACGCTCCACGGGGGTTGGTTGCCCCGCAATCCGCAATTCCATGCCTCTGAGGACTAAATTCGCCCCAGTTTGCCTGGCTATCAATTTGAGGTTAGCTTCTTGATGACCCGCTAAAGCGATCGCACTTTCTGAACTGGGGAATTGAATCGTTTGCCAAGTTTCCGTCATGCTTGGGGCTAAATTATCCTTTGGCTGTTTCTACCACTTTAGCAAAAGCGACGGGATCGAGGACAGCTAATTGGGCTAACATTTTCCGATTAAGGAGGATATTAGCTTTCTTTAATTGTCCGGTCAGTTGGCTGTAACTGATGCCCTGTTGACGAGCAGCGGCATTAATGCGGGTAATCCAAAGACGACGAAAATCGCGTTTCCGTTTGCGACGGTCTCTATAGGCATTCCGCAAGGCCTTCATTACCTGTTGGTTAGCTGTACGGAATAAGCGCGAGTGAGAACCGCGAAAACCTTTGGCTAATTTGAGAACTTTTTTACGTCGCTTGCGGGCGACATTCCCCCGTTTTACTCTAGACATGATAATCCTTTAGACGATTTTTCTGGAAAACTTACAAATAGGGCAACATTAAGCGCACTTCCTTCTCGTCGCGCTCGTGTACCAAGGTAATCTGGGACAAACGACGGCGCTTGCGTTCGGCACTTTTATGATCGAGTAGGTGATTTTTGAAGGCTTTGCGACGTTTGATTTTTTTGCCGCTTCCCGTGGCCTCGAATCGTTTGGCCGCCGCCTTTCGCGTTTTTAGCTTGGGCATAAACTCCGTTTTGTTAAATCGACACAATCACTAATACTATCACAAATAAAGGACTTTGGGCAAGGAGTGGCCAAAAGATTCCCAGCTTATCCCGACTTTGGCCAGGTCTGTGGGTAGGAATTAAATCAATCGGGAATTTTCCCCTTCCTCTCGATCGAATCGCTAAGATGTGGATGAAGTCTCGTGTTAACACGCATCTGGAGAAGTTATGGCTAAAACCCTACTAGAACAATTACGCCAATTTACAGTGGTTGTTGCCGATACCGGCGATATCCAAGCGATCGAAGCTTTTACCCCCCAAGATACCACCACTAACCCCTCCCTGATTACGGCCGCGGCCCAAATGCCCCAATATCAGCCGATTGTCGATCAAACCCTGCAAGCGGCCAGAAAAGAATTAGGAGAGCAGGCCACCCCGGAAGATGTGGCCAAATTAGCTTTTGATCGCCTAGCGATCGGTTTTGGTCTGCAAATCCTGCAAATCGTCCCCGGCCGCGTCTCCACCGAAGTGGATGCTCGTCTTTCCTACGATACCCAAGCTACCATCGACAAGGCCCGTTATCTCATTTCCCAGTATGAACAAGCGGGTATCTCTAGAGAAAGAGTCTTAATTAAAATTGCCTCGACTTGGGAAGGGATTAAAGCCGCAGAAGTCCTCGAAAAAGAGGGAATTCACTGTAATTTAACCCTATTATTCGGTTTTCATCAGGCGATCGCCTGTGCAGAAGCGGGAGTAACCTTAATTTCTCCCTTTGTCGGTCGGATTCTCGATTGGTATAAAAAAGAAACCGGTAAAGACTACGTTGGCGCTGAAGATCCCGGGGTCCAATCCGTCACCCAGATCTATAACTACTATAAAAAGTTTGGCTATAAAACCGAAGTTATGGGGGCAAGTTTCCGCAATATCGGTGAAATTCGCGAGTTAGCCGGTTGTGATCTTTTAACCATTTCCCCGAAACTGCTCGAGCAATTGCAGGAGACAGAAGCCGATTTACCCCGTAAGCTCGATCCAGCATTGGCTGCAACCCTTGATATTGTCAAAATTGCCATGGATAAAGCGACTTTTGAGAAAATGCACGCCGAAGATGCCATGGCTTCTGAAAAACTAGCGGAAGGTATTCAAGGTTTTACCAAAGCTTTAGAATTGTTGGAACAATTGCTGATTCAACGTTTAACCCAGTTGGAAGGTCAGTCAACCCTAGAACACGCCGCCGAAGATATTTTCCGAGTCTATGATCATGATGGGGATGGTTTCATCACCCGGGAAGAATGGGCGGGAACCGATGCGGTATTCGATGCGATCGATATTAACCATGATGGGAAAATTTCTCCCGATGAGATCGCTGTCGGTTTAGGTGCAGCCTTTCGTTTAGTGGAAGCTTGACTCTCCCCCGCTAAACCCCGCGAGCGGTTTAGCGGGGGATTCTTGGTTCATAGGCTCTTGACTAGATCAAACAGGTTTAACTGAACGACCCCCGCCAGACCGCCTCCGCAAGCGTTTTCTAACACGGTCAGCCCGACCGCGTTTTTTCCTCGGTTCTCGATTACCTTCGCCGATGCCGTATCTCTCGGTTCGATGTGGCCGCAAGAATCGCATCGGTGAACTCTTTCCGATAACGCTTTTTTGCCAGTAATTGCGCCACAATTCGGACACTCCTGGGAAGTTCCGTTTTTATCGACTTTAAGATAATATTTTCCCCGTTTCCAAGCGACAAACGGTAGTATCTCGTTAATAAAACTACCGATACCCGAATCTAGAGATTGTTTTCTAACGATCCCTCTAGACCAGGAAATGAAGTTAATATCTTCGACAAAGATATTATCAGCGAGATCGCAAAGGTAATGAGCTAGTTTAAAGTGCCAATCTCTACGAGTATTAGACACTTTCTCGTGTAATCTTGCTATATTCTCTTGGAGTTTTAACCAATTGTTTGAGCCTTTGACTTGATGTTTCAAGCGTCTTTGTAGCAATTTAAGCTTACTCTGTACTTTCAACAAAAATCGAGGGGCTTTGATTAAATCTCCCCGTGAAGTAGCGACAAAACTCTCAATCCCCGCGTCAATTCCTAAACAGGTCTTCCCCACTGTCATATCGGGAACTAATTCCGGAGATTGGAAAGAAACCGAAACGTAAAATCCCGACGCTTTTTGGATAATTCGAGCTTGTTTAGGCTCGAACCCAGACGGGTATTCTCTAGATTGCCTGATTCTAATTTTTCCCAATTGTGGAAAAAGCGCAGGAAAAACAAAACTCCGCATCTTTTTCTTAAATCTAGGAAAGCCGAAGCCTTTCGATTTTCTATGGTCAAACGCTTTATCTAAAGTTTTTAAGACTTGCTGTAAGACTTGAGCGTTAACCGTCTTTAATATCGGATAGAATTTTTTAGCTTCCGTTAGATTTTTTGCTTGAACGAAGTAATTCGGATAGGGTTCATCCGCAGGAATTATGTACTCAGAAACTAGCGAACAGTGATCCGCAAGACACTTTCGAGAGTTTAACCAATCTTTCCGTTCCGAGAGCGCGTAATTATAAACGCTCTTACAAACATCAAGAATGTGGACGATCTCCCGTTCCTGTTGCCTGTTTACCTTTAGTTTGTACTGGTAGGTAAGCGTTATCACTGTCGTTAGTTTCGTGATGTATAGTTAAATTATAACACTTACTGCCTAGTATATCAACTAATTACAATCATGAACCAAACTAATCGCTAACCTTAAAACAGTTAGTAGTCGCTTAATTAGAAAAGAATTTCCGTACTTAGCGGCAAAGTATTTCGACAACAAACCCTATTTTTGGACGGGAGCTTATTTCGTGGCCAGTTGTGGCGGCGTTACCGTCGAACAACTAAAAAAATACGTCGAGAACCAAAACTCCCGGAAAGTGGAAACCCTACCGCATTAGTTTCATTCTGGTGGCGATTCATATCCAGTTAACCGCGTAGCGGTTTAACGGGAGTCCTCTCGCGACCTTGAGATAGGGAACTGCTTCTGAATCACCGGGGATTTTTCTAAAATTACTATTTCTATTTGAGGTGGTCTAAGTAGGTGGGTGGAATTAAATATAAGATGAACGTAGGTTGGGTTGAAGCATGAAACCCAACGCCCGCTCATGTTACGCTACCGCTAACCCATCCTACAAATAATTGTGCCTCCCTACTTAAGTGGGTTTTAGCTTAACTGCCTAATCAAACAAAAATCTTAAGCTTGATCTCCTCAGTCCTCAACAGTGATAGAATTGCCGTCATAGCTAGGGGTGTCTGAGGCAATCAGGCTGAGAAAGACCCTTAGAACCTGAGACTGGGTAATTCCAGCGTAGGGAAGCTGTTTACAGAGGAAATAAAATTATGAGACAAGAATGGGTTGCCCCCCGGCGCGGACAAGCAAATGTATCGCAAATGCACTACGCCCGTCAGGGGATAATTACCGAAGAGATGACGTATGTGGCAAAACGGGAAAATCTCTCTCCCGAATTGATTCGCAGCGAAATCGCCCGAGGAAGACTGATTATCCCCGCTAATATCAATCACCTCAACCTCGAACCGATGGCGATCGGTATTGCTTCTAAGTGTAAAGTTAATGCTAATATCGGGGCTTCCCCTAACTCCTCGAATATTAACGAAGAACTGGAAAAATTACACCTAGCGGTCAAATACGGCGCGGATACGGTGATGGATCTTTCCACCGGTGGCGGTAATTTGGACGAAATTCGCACCGCGATTATCAATGCTTCTCCTGTCCCCATCGGTACTGTACCCATCTATCAAGCGGTGGAAAGCGTTCACGGCAATATTGAAAAACTCACCCCCGAAGATTTCCTCCACATTATCGAAAAACACGCCCAGCAAGGGGTAGATTACATGACGATTCATGCGGGAATCCTCATCGAACACCTGCCTTTAGTCAAAACCCGTCTGACCGGGATTGTCTCCCGGGGGGGTGGTATTATTGCTAAGTGGATGTTACACCACCACAAGCAAAATCCTCTCTATACCCATTTCGACGAAATTATCGAGATTTTCCAGCGTTATGACGTTTCTTTTAGTCTCGGGGACTCCCTACGTCCCGGTTGTACCCACGATGCTTCCGATGCAGCCCAATTAGCGGAATTGAAAACCCTCGGCCAACTAACGCGCCGCGCTTGGGAACACGATGTACAGGTGATGGTGGAAGGACCGGGCCATGTTCCCATGGACCAAATTGAATTTAATGTGAAAAAACAAATGGAGGAGTGTAGCGAAGCACCTTTCTATGTTCTCGGTCCCCTTGTCACCGATATTGCCCCAGGGTACGATCATATCACTTCGGCGATCGGGGCGGCTCTGGCGGGTTGGTACGGGACGGCGATGTTATGTTATGTCACCCCGAAAGAACATCTCGGTTTACCCAACGCTGAAGATGTGCGAAATGGCTTAATTGCCTACAAAATAGCGGCTCATGCGGCAGATATCGCCCGTCATCGCCCTGGAGCGCGCGATCGTGACGACGAACTCTCCATTGCTCGTTATAATTTCGATTGGAATCGTCAATTTCAGTTATCCTTGGATCCCGATCGCGCTAAGGAATACCACGATGAGACTTTACCCGCAGATATCTATAAAACTGCGGAGTTTTGTTCGATGTGTGGACCGAAATTCTGTCCGATGCAAACTAAGGTCGATGCCGATGCAATTACGGAATTAGAGAAGTTTCTCGCTAGTCAGAATCAAGACAGTTTAACCCCAGTTTAAAGGGAAGTTATGGGAAGGGCTGATTTGATTTCAGCCCTATTCCTAGGATAAAAGTCAAAATTATGGGAATAGCCGCCATTTTTTTGACTAATTGACCCGTTTTTCTAGATATTGACCGATCATCAATTCTTGACCGGCGCGAGAGATAATAGTTTGTCGGGTGCGATATTGTTGACCGATGAGTTTAATTTCTTCTTCAAAGACAGAACCGGCGTATTCTGTTCTCAGACAGAGAGTAGAGGGGTTAGGAAAGGTATAAATGGCACTAACGGGTTTATCCGTCGCAAATCCCCGATCGCGATAGAGAATATTATCTAAAATACCGAATATGGTGGAACCGTTGGAGGGTTTTTTACTCTGGGGACGGAGATAATTACTTTGCCAAGTCACTTCCGTGCCACCTAATAAAGTTGTATCTTCCAGATTATGTAAACGGGCCAGTTGAATTAATGGTTCGCTGCCTTGGGGTAAATATTTAATCTCGATGGCGCTGATAACTTCTTGGGGTTCCGTTTCTTGGGTGAGGGTGTAATAACGTCTCTGGGATTGCCAGCGTCCTTCTGTCTGCTTAAAAAAGGCTAAAGCCAAAGTTTCTAGCGATAATTGGGCGGTTTGAATTAATGTCATAGAAATAAAACCTTTCCTGTTTTTTGGTAGAGCAGATTTGTTATCCTTTGTCAAGAGTTTGCCAGAGAATTGTTACACATCTTAATACAATTATAACTCTGCATGGAAATTAAGTGGTAGGGGTGTTGAGGGAGATAATTGGGAAAAAGCCGCACAGATACAGCATTTACAGGGAAAAAACGAGATAAGATTGCTAAAACCTGCCAGCTTATCCTAGTTAGGGCTTGCTGAATAAATGTGAAATGTAGGCAAGGTAAGAGTTTTGTGGCTTTTCTCGCGGAACAGGTGCAAGATTTTGAGAGAATCGTCCTTCAAAACATTGCGTCTTCATCGGCCCGCGTCCTTTAGGGGCGAAGCATTCGGGCAATAACCTATCGGTGAAACCATAGATTTTCTATCCGAATGCTTCGCCCGTACTTTTTCAGCAAACCCTAGTTAATTCCATCTACCCTTATCTATCGATTAATTCTGTCAAATTGGCTACAGTCAGGCCGAGGTTCTTCCCCCAACCCCTTTTTTACTTTTTACTTGTCAACCGATCTGCCCGGTCTTGCTATTGTTAAAAAATAGAACCTCCGAACAAGGTCTCAACTCTGTGCAGTTAAAACAAGTCATCATCGCTCATAAGGCCAACCATCCCCAAAGTAAAGCATGGGCGGAAAAATGCGCTAAACAGTTAGAAGCCCGTCAGTGTAAAGTTTTAATGGGACCCAGTGGCTTTAAAGATAATCCCTATCCGGTATTTTTAGCCTCAGCATCGGGAAAAATCGACCTTGCCATCGTTTTGGGGGGAGATGGAACCATTTTAGCCGCCGCTCGCTATTTAGCTCACGAAGACATTCCAATTCTAGCGGTGAATGTTGGCGGCCATCTGGGATTTTTAACGGAACCTTTGGAGATTTTCCAAGATACGGAGACGGTCTGGGAGCGTTTACAATCCGATCACTATGCGGTACAACAACGGATGATGTTAACGGCGAGAATCTATGAAGGGGATAAAAGAAACCCTCAGCCGGTGAGCGAGGCATTTTATGCCCTGAATGAGATGTGTGTGAAACCCGCTAGTATCGATAGGATGCCCACCTCAATCCTCGAAATCGAAGTGGACGGGGAAATAGTAGATCAGTACCAAGGGGACGGTTTATTAGTGGCTACTCCCACGGGATCCACCTGTTACACCGCTTCCGCTAATGGCCCGATTATACACCCCGGCATGGAAGCGATCGCCGTCACCCCGATTTGTCCCTTGAGTCTCTCCAGTCGGCCGATTGTCATTCCCCCGGCATCTCTGGTCAGTATTTGGCCTCTAGGAGACTACGAATTAAATACTAAACTCTGGATGGATGGCGCTTTAGCTACTTCCATTTGGCCCGGGCAATGGGTGGGAGTTACTAAAGCCGAAAAATTCGCCCAATTTATTATCCTGCGGGAAAGTTATTCTTTTTATCAGACTCTACAGGAAAAATTGCAATGGGCCGGGGCGAGAATTCACTATGATGGCAATCGTCATAATTAGGGTTTGTTGAATAAATGTGAAATGTAGGCAAGGTAAGGGTTTTGTGGCTTTTCTGGCGAAACAGGTGCAAGATTTTGAGAGAATCGTGCTTCCAAACCTTGCGTCTTCATCGGCCCGCGTCCCGTAGGGGCGAAGCATTCGGGCAATAACCTATCGGTGAAACCGGAGATTTTCTATCCGAATGCTTCGCCCGTACTTTTTCAGCAGACCCTAATTAGAGTTTGCTGAAAAAAATTTTCTGGGGAAAGTGCCTGATGAGCTTGGTTTTCCCCAGGATAGGGACTACGATCGAGTTTTTAAATTCTCCCAAGTGGATTGATAGGTGTTGCCTAAATCTGCCTTGGGATGATTAAAAATCGAATAGAGAGCCAATTTGACTCGATCGATAATCAATAACCAGACTAGGGCATAGAGCCAGCTTTTTGCCACTCCCTCAAAACCGATCGGGGCGATCAGGATTCCGAACATTGAGATCAGCGAAGATATAATGACCGAGATGCCAGTAGCGATCGCTAGAGGTTTAGCGGGGGCCAAGGACCAAAACGCACCTTTTGCCCGCACCGAATAGAGAGTCATCATCCCTAAGAGAGCGATATTGAGGAAAATATAGGTTTGCACCTTGTCGGCAGTCATTCCCCATACCCGTTCAGCCAGATAGTACAGCAGGAAAGTGGCAATGACGTTGACCACTCCCAAAACCGAAGCAATGGTGAGAACTTTCGGCATATCCCAAGCTTGGGGTACTTTCGAGATCTTGGCATTATCGTAGGCGATCGTCATGATCGCTCCATCGTTAAGAATTGCTAAGAAAACGATCATAATTGCCGTAATCGGGTAGGAATTAAAGAACAGAATCGCCAAAGTGGTAAAAACGAGAATCTGAATTGTGGCGATGATCCGGTAGAGAACATAACTGGTCATCCGTTCAAAAATCTGGCGACTTAACTTAATCGCATCGACGATTACCGATAAACCGGGGGTAAGGAGAACGATATCGGCCGCTGCCCGGGCTGCATCGGTAGCCCCGGAAACCGCAATCCCCGCATCGGCTTTTTTCAGCGCCGGGGCATCATTGACCCCATCTCCGGTCATACCGACAATGTGATCGGTTTTCTGCAAGACATCGACGATATGATATTTGTCCTCTGGGAAAACTTGACCGAAACCATCGGCGCCGAGAATCTGTTCATCGAGGGTTCCTAACTGATTGGGGGGGACTTCCCGAAAAATTTTGGCATCGAGGATATTGTTACCTAAACCCAATTGTCGAGCGGTTTCCTTAGCGATTAACACCTGATCCCCCGTGATCATCTTGACGGGAACCCCTAATTTTAGGGCGGTTTGTAGGGTTAATTGGGAATCAACCCGTGGTGGATCAAATAGGGAGATAATGCCCAAGAATTGCCATTGACCTTGGGGGGTGGTTTTGGCCACTCCTAGGGCGCGATAGCCTTTTTTGGCGTAATCTTCGATGATTTGATTGACCGGCCCCTCGATTTCCTCTTTATTGTAGGCTAGATCGAGCATTACCTGCGGTGCGCCCTTACTGGTTTTAAAAGTCTCACCATCGGCGGTGGTAATATCGGCTTCGGTGCGTTTAGCGACGGGATCGAAGGGGGTAAAGTGGGTGACTTGATAGCGATCGAGTACCGTGGCATCTTTTAAACCGGCGAGAATAGTTTTATCGATCGGATCGTCATCGCTAGTTTGGGAAGCGAGGGAAGCGGTGAGAATTAGATCGTCGGCGCTGATCCCCGGCAGGGTGTAGGGATCGCCTAAACTAAGCTGATTAAGGGTGAGAGTAGGGTGTTGACTTTGCCAGAAAAAAGGCGATAAAATAGTAATCTAATTTCGTGTCGAAAAGGGAGTCTGTGGTTAGTGAGCATAGAAAAATCCAAAATGCCTGTCAGTCGTCAAATTCGGTACTTGAGAAGAAGTAGAGACAACTGGAAAGAGAATGCGGCTAAAAAACAAGAAAAAATTCGAGAATATGAGCAAACAATACGAGTCTTATCCAACAGCAGAGAAAATTGGAAAACTCAGGCAAAAGAAGCTAAGAAAAGAATAAAAGAATTAGAGAAAAAGATAGAAGAACTAGAAAGACAAGACCTGAAAGAGAAAGATTCCCAGCTTTTGGAAGTCCTGGGAGAGAATCCTTTGAAAATCTCAGGTCATCACTACACAGCCCAAACCATACAGATATCAGTACAGCAAATAATAGAAGCAGGTAATAGCTATCGAGGAGTAGCTACAACAATGAAAATACTATTTCAAAGTTCCTCAATAAAATCCCCTCACTATAGCAGTATTAGACAATGGGTAGAAAGAATTGGATTATTTGAATTGATGAGAGACAAAAAAAGAGATGACTGGATATATATTGTTGATTTAACATTACAACTAGGTCAAGAAAAAGCTCTAATAATCTATGGAGTTTCGGAGAGTTTATGGACAAATCAAATCTTAGAAAGAGGTGGTACATTAAGACATACAGATGGAGAAATTCTCGGAATTGAAGTTACGGAATCAGCTACAGGAGAATGGATTCAAGAGATGTTGGAGAAGGTAACTCTTCAAGTAGGGATACCTCTTCAAATTGTAGCCGATAGTGGTAGCAACTTGAAAAAAGGAATTAAACTTTATCAAGAGAATTATCCTCAAGTTATCTATACCTATGATGTCACTCATGCTATGGCTAATTTACTAAAAAAGGAATTATTAGCTGATGAAGTATTTCAAAGTTTTCTTTCAGATTGTCATCAGTGCCGACAGCAACTTCAACAAACAGAACTAGCCTTTGCTGCTCCTCCTTCCCAAAGAGCACAGTGTCGGTATTTCAACCTAGAAAGATTAGTAAATTGGGCGACAAGTTTGCTTAATTGCCCCTTAGATACCCTATACCAGTTGATGCCTTTAACAGATTTTCAAGCCATTAATGAAAGATTAAAAGAGAAATTTTTGTGGCTAGATAAATACCAAAATCAACTCCCTTCATGGAGAATGATGCTCAAAATAACTAGGAGTTTAGAAAAACAGCTAAAAACTTTAGGATTAAACAAAGAATCTTTAAATAAGTTTCATAAAGAATTATCTTTTTTAGGGATTTCTGAAAATCTTGAGCCTTTTAAACAATCTGTATTTAGCTATTTAGAATCTCAAGTCAAAATGATTCAAGATGACCGCACAATTCTGGCTACATCTGATGTGCTTGAATCAATTTTTGGTCAGTATAAACGTTTTTCAAAGCGATGCCCACTTCAAGAGTTGCGCTCTATGCTTCTGACGATTCCAATCTTAACCATGAACCTGACAAAAACTCTTATTAAACAAGCTTTAGAAACAATCCGTGGTCTTGATTTATCGGAATGGGTAAATGAGATTTTTGGACAATCTATGCTGTCAAAACGTCAGGCTGTCTTTTCGTCGGCGGACGGAGACATGAAAACTGCATAAAAATTTTCGGCTTTACCTCACCGATTTTCATCAGCCTACTACCAGACCAAGATACCGCGTTTATCATCACTGACCGGCTCGTCCAATACCCCGAAGAATACTTACCTTATATCTCAGGAGCTAAAAATGTTATTCTTATTGGTTCTTTTGTCGGGGGAGACGACGCAGAAAGACATGAGCGAGAATTGTGGCAACTTAAACAATCAATTCGACTTGTTCAAGCAATGAATCGAACCATCTTGTCAATTGTTTTTGCCAAGGGGGACTCTCCTCAGTCAGGGGCTAGTAATGTCCTAAGTCAACTTCAAGGAAAACTAGATACACTTCTCGATACTTATCATCTCTCTCACCTGAAAAAACCGATCACTTGGGGTGCGGATGAGGCCGTATTGATGGCATTTGCCCAAACCCTACCTAATACCAAGGTACTGGTTCGCATTTCTAATCCAAACTGCCACCATCATTATGAAGGCGGAGAAAACGGACCAACATCTAAAGAGATTGTCGAGAAAAAATTAACAGCAGTTGGGTTAGCTAAAGTCAATCCTGGCTGGGAATTTGAACCTAGCTTTGCCACAACTAACACCGACTGGGATTTTGAGGTTGCCATCTTAACTCGTCGTCCTGGCGGCAATATTGATGACTACCAAGCCAATGACCAACAACAAACAAATTTTGATGCTGATTTTTTGAGCCGCTACAGCGATTATTCTGCTCAACAGCGCAGTAAATTGGCAATTATTGACGGTAGACTGTTTAATGGTGCGTGGGATGCTAGTTCTGCCTTACCCTATTGTGATTTACTCGCTTTTGGCGGTTGGGGAACCTATGGCAACTGTGTCGGCTCAACTTTAGCAGTGGCTAAAATTTTGTTTCACGCCAAGAATCCCGTCGTCCAACAGCAACTCTACCTCGAAGCTGTCGCCCATGATGTCTTTGCCAATGGTTATAAAGAAGCGCAGAGAGGAGAGCTGAGAAAGAAAGTTCAAGAGCATTTTCCCTTTGTCCATGATGGAAAGTTAGCGGAAACCCCAGACAGATTTTATAACAATTACCAAATAACGACGCTCTTTGCAATTCTCAATGAACTGGTTAATCGTCGCATGAAGGAACATTTCGCAGGAACGGATTGTCTTGAAGGAAGAAATTTTCACTTGAATCCTCAACTTTGGCGGACGTTCGAGAGTGAAGTTCACATCTGGCCGAGGCTACCTGAAGAAGTTCACCAAGTTGGTATCTACCGAATCGATCTTGATGCTATAACGTTCAATCCTTTATCTAGAGGATAATTGGCGTGATGATTAAACTTACAGGCATTATCTAATATTGGGAAATGTACTGCACAACTAAAAACGACAGAATCAGGGTTCCAGAGAAAAGGGGTTAAGAATAAAATGTAAACAACTCCAGTTCAGACATTTCGCAACGACTTTCAGTAAAAACGAGGACTGGACAGCTACGACAACATGGGTTTGGAAAGCTGAAACCATGTCAATCTACCATAAGCCCACCTTATCACCCCGACAAGAAATACTGAATGTTAAGAAACTTTACAATTTGTTACATTACCCTTAAGATGAGAACATCATCGGAAATTTTGGGTCTGAAACCCCGCCGTTCTAGGTTGGCTTTACGTTAGAATTAAAAGGCCAGTCTCGAAAACCAAGTGGACGGCGCAGCACCTTGAAAACTTGGCTTAGGGGGTTCCGACCAGAAAAGCTTGGC
>NZ_JAPZSR010000405.1:0-3589 GCF_027531875.1 Microcystis sp. LE19-84.1B
AGAGGACAGGACTAAGGTTATTACTAACCCGCACCTGTATGGTTATAAAGTTATCAAGGTACTACATTTACCAAGCGGCTAATCCTCTAAACGTCTTACTGTCTAGTTTCTAGCCAACGAATCGCACCACACCCCACACCCCACACCCTTCCCCCAGGAAAAACTTTTTGCCGCAAACCCTAATTATGCAAGAGGTTGATTGTGAATGTCAGGTGAAGAACTTCGATTTTACCGAAGGAATGAAACAAAGGCCAAAAGGGAAAATCTGCTACACCTGGTTTTTCAAGTTCCCCGCCAGGGTTGCGTCCGCTGCCTGCTGCGTGAATAGGGCGTAAAGCGGCCACGGTGCCTAAGCCGTCAGGGACAAGAGGAGTCGCCCGACTAACAGAGGAGAGAGCCGCTGAATATCCTCGAACAACTGGCAACTCAATGTCTGACACCAGGTACGCAATTGTTGTCGGTCAGTCGGCATTTTTGGACTCAAGTTAGTTTTCCGAAATAATTTCTACTTCCCGAGGTGGCTGCTCGGCAGCTTTCCTAGTATCGACTTCTGATTTAGCTTCGGCCACGAGATCGTTCCACGATTCGGTCGCTTCGGCAAAGGAACTTTGCAGTTTTTCCGTCGTTTCCATGCCGAATTTAAGGCCACCTTTAATCAAGTCGCGACCAGAATCTGAGATGGATTTACCTAGTTCAGGGTTGACAGCAGCCCCGACGATGGGAGCAACAACTAAGACAGCGACAGCCCCAGCGCCCAATAATAGTAACTCTTCCATGATTACCTTGCTATTTGATCACTTCTAGGGTATCAAAAAACCCTTTAGTCTAAAAGGTCAAACTGAATTAATTTGGTTTAAAGTTGAACATAGCAATGTTTGACCATCCTGATCGGTAGAGAAAGCAAGAAAAGAAAAGAAAATGACTCCAGCACTCGCAACCCTTGAATTAAACCTTCAGACTAACGTAAGCAACGCTCAAGTCCTGCCGGTCGCAACGCGATCGCTACGCGAGATCGCCCACCAGCCAAAAATTGACTGCCAAGTGCTGCACTCGCTGCCGGGGCGCCTTCGCCTGGGCATCCCCAAACTGGCTGGAGATACCACATATAGCGAGAAACTGACTTATGCCCTCCAGTCCCTCCCTTGCATTGAGGAAGTCCGCATCAACCCGGCGGCAAGTTGTGCGATCATCAACTATCAGAGTCACCCCGGTTCGGAGTCCGAACAGCAGGCAGCAATTTTAGCGCTCGTTCAAGAGGCAGATTCCCTCGCCCTCTTGCCAACTGCCGCTCTAGAAGCCTTAGAAGCCGAGTTAGGGAGTTTTTGGGACCAGTTATCGGGGGAACTGCAAAACTTTTTGACTGGATATGAAGGAATAGGAAAAGAAATTCTCAAGGCGATCGCCATTGCCAGTTTGATCGTAGGAATTGCTGGGGTGATCTTGCCCCTGCTACCAGGAACGCCCTTCTTGCTCCTGTCCCATTTCTGCTTCCTAGCTTGCTCCTAATTAAGTTGACATCCTCGCCGCCGTAAAACGGACGGCGATTCCCAAACCTCACGATTTGAGTTTCTGCTTCTTTCCCGAAGGATTTTTCGCACCTGTCGCCCCAGTTTTACTCTGTTCTGGTCTTATGGTCGCTCTACAGACTGACACCGCAAGCCCTGCGGCCAAAATGTTTTTACTAGCGTTAATATCTCGGTCATGGTGAGTCCCACAGTCTGGACAGTCCCATTCTCGAACATTTAACGGCATTTTCAAGGGCAATATACCCGCAATTACTACACCTTTTAGAACTGGGAAACCATCTATCTATTTCGATGTAATTTCTTCCGTACCACCGGCATTTATCGGCTAATTGCCCACCCCCCCACCCCCCCCCCCCCCCGGCCCCCCCGCCAGGGGGGGGGTCGGGGGGGCAAGGGGGGGGCAACTAACGTCAGATATTGCCTGAGATAATTTCGGGTTTTTGACCATATTCTTAACGGCTAAATTCTCAACCACAATCGTTTGGTTTTCACGAACTAATTGAGTGGTTAGCTTGTGTAAATGGTCTTTTCTGCTATCGGTGATTTGAGCGTGAATTCTGGCTACTTTGATTCTTGCCTTTTCTCGATTCTTTGAGCCTTTCTGTTTTCGAGAAAGATTTTTTTGCGCTTTTCGCAGTCTCCGATAATGCTTGTTAAAATGCTTGGGATTAGATACTTTATCGCCGTCGCTGGTAATTACTAGGCTACTAATTCCTAAGTCAATTCCAATGGCTTTATCTGTTACTGGTAAAGGCTTAATTGTTGGGTCATCAAATCTTATTGAGATATGCCAACGTCCAGAAGGATGTAATCTGACTGTTACTGTGCTTGGTTCACAGCTTTCTGGTATTTGTCTTGACCATCGAATAGGTAAAGGTTCTGTGCATTTAGCTAAATAGATTTGTCTGTCTTTGAATTTAAAAGCAGACTTAGTAAATTCGGCACTTCCTCCTTGATGTTTTTTCTTAAAGTTAGGATACTTAGTACGACCAGCAAAGAAGTTAGTAAAAGCTGTTTGTAAATGTCTTAACCCTTGTTGTAAAGGTACACAGCTTACCTCATTGAGAAAGTCTAATTCTTCTTGCTTTTTCCAATCGGTTAGCATTGAAGAAGTTTCAGTATATCCTACTCTTTCTTGTCTTTCGTACCATGCTTGTGTTCTGACATGGAGAGCTTTATTGTAAACTAATCTTACACAGCCCAAAGTGCGCCGCAATAGCGACTCTTGTTCTGGTGTTGGGTAAAATCGAAACGAATAGGCTTTCTCCATACCTCACATTTTAGCATATATTTCGCAAATGTGCTAATATTTAACAGTAAAGCCGTCGTAGAACGACGGGGTTTCAGACCCAAATTTTCGATGACTCAAAAGAGATGTTAATCTTTTTGGAGTTAGGTAGCTTCTGAAACGGATCCCCAAGATGAGCCTTGACCTTATCTAGGGTTAACTCGTGGTCAGCGTAAGTCTCACAAATAAGTACCTAGGCAAAATTAATTACATACTCGCTTCCAAAATTGTCCAGCACTTTTTTAACGTAAGCGAGGAGGCTCTTTCGGTCTTTATAGGCACTAAATTCAATCCATTCATATTTTAAAAATCTCCATAATATTTCAATTAAATTTAAATGAGATGAATAAGTGGGCAACCAAAATATTTTCAAGTTTTTCTTTTCCCATTCCTCAAGTTTCTCCATAAACACATCGCTGGTATGAATGGAAGCTTGGTCAATTATTATGACAGTTTTTTTCTGTATATTTTGGCAATATTTATCCAGAAAATTGATAACTATCTCGCTAGTAACCGTTCCGACCTGTGTCTCATAAAATAATTGATTGTCTCGTTTCATTATTCCTAAAATATTTAGTCTTTTACCTTCAATTGGTGGTAACTTTATCGTGGTTTTTTCTGGTTGCCAAGCGTAGGGAATACAAGGCTTTGAATCCCATCCCATTTCATCCAAATATCCTATCTCAATCTCTCCTCTTTTTTCCTGTTTTTTGAGTTCTTCTAAAATAGGTAATTTGACCTCAAGCTCCCACTCATCAGGGGTTTTGCCCACCCC
>NZ_JAPZSR010000478.1:0-26319 GCF_027531875.1 Microcystis sp. LE19-84.1B
AACTGATAACTGATAACTGATAACTGATAACTGATGAGGGTGTTCTAGAAAACTTGACAAGGGAACGGATTACAGGGAAACTCAGCTTGTAATCAGTGGGCTTTGCTGACGAGAAAACAAAAGCCAAAAATCTAGATAAAAGGCAGTTTTTTCGGTAACTCAGGGCCTATCTGCTTTTTACTTTTTACTTTTTACTTTTCACTTTATTACTTGATCTTATGCGTTGGCAAGCTCGGCAAAAATCTTCGTTTCCCTTCCTTCCCCTATACGGATTTTTGGCATTTATCGTCGTTTGTCTGATTATTTGGGCAAGTTCTCTCTATCCTCGCTCTAATGCTCTGGTGGGGGGTGATTCTTTCCCCGCACCTTTTAGGGAGTTTCAACCGGAATGCGCGGATTATGTTCTAGAAAATAGTTCTTTTAAGGATATATCGAGAATTTTTGATTGTAAAACCTATAAAAACCTCTCCGATCGCGTGATTGTTCCCCTATCTCTCCAAAAAAACGATATTAGTCTCGATAATTGGCAAAATAACTCGGCAACAGCGATCGAATTAGCACCCTGGCCGGAAATTCATCCCCGCGCGCAAGAGACAAAAGTACCAATTTTAATGTATCACGACATTTTACCAGAAAAAGAGGTATTCTTTGACGTTACTCCAGGCGAATTAGAGGCACATTTCCAATTTTTGCAGGAAATCGGGGCAACTCCGATCAGTATCGATTGGTTAATTTCCCATCTGCGGACAGGTATCCCCCTTCCCGCTAAACCGGTTTTATTGACTTTTGATGATGGTTATGGGGGACATTACCAGTATGTCTATCCTTTATTGAGAAAATATAACTATCCTGCTGTTTTCTCGATTTATATCCATAAAATGACTCAAAAAACCGGCAGAACCAGTGTCACTTGGCAACAACTCCAGGAAATGGCCGCCGATCCTCTAGTACAAATTGTCTCCCATAGTGTTAGTCATCCCCGGGATTTAAGGTTATTATCCGATGCAGATTTGGAGCAAGAAGTCAAGCAATCGAAACAAATCTTAGAAAAAGAATTGGGCATTCCGATCAATTATTTCACCTATCCGGAAGGGAAGGCGGACGATCGAGTGAAGGAATTCGTCAAAAAAGCGGGTTATCGGGCGGCTTTATCGATGAATGACCTCGATGAGCATTTTGCGGGACAATCCCCCAATTTACTCACTATTGGACGCTTTGGGCAATCGCGCACGCGAGAAGTTGTACCGCAAGCTTGGGGGGGTGATCCCTTACCCCGTACCGATGGGGGTTTTAACTTTGCCACCACCATCGAAAAACGGGAAGTGGAATTCCCAAGCAATACACTTGTTCTGATTAGTGGCGGTATTCCCAAAACTATCCACGCTGATAGTCGCTATCAAGTGGAGGAAATTATCGCCGGCACAGAAGCGATCGCGGCTGTAGATGGCGGTTTTTTCTCTCTCAAGGAATTGGACTCAAATCAGATGATCGGGCCGGTTTTAAGCCAAAATGGCGGCTTTATCCCGGGATATGAGGGAGAAATCGGCAAGTTAGAGGGTCGTCCTTTAGTAATCATTACCGATCAATGGGTGCGTTATCTTCCCTTTGATCCTGCCCGTCATAATACCCTAGAAGGAATTGCAGCCGAGGCCGGAGATGATCTCAAGGTTACGGATGCTTTTGTCGCGGCCGCTTGGTTAGTCAAAGATGGACAACCACAACCGCGGGAATCCTTTGGTACACTTTACGGTTTTGATGCCCTGCGTCACCGGGCTTTTTGGGGGATTAATCAGGCAGGACAGCCAGTTATCGGGGTTTCCAGAGAGCCGATCGATTCGATGGCTTTGGGAGAATTATTAGTACAGGCAGGTTTTCGGGACGCAGTGATGTTAGACTCGGGAGCAAGCACCTCCCTCGCTTATCAAGGTCAATCGCAAGTGCATTATACTCCCCGTCCCGTTCCCCACGTTGTCGCTTTATTTCCCCCCACAGAAACCTATATTGTTCCCATTAATCATGTGGGGATTCCCTGCGTAATTTTCGCCGATTCCTGTCCTGCGGGGAGTTAGGTTAGCACTGAGCTAAGACGCATTTTAACCGCCTATCCTTAGATTAGCTGAATCTCCCCCACCCCCCCCTTGCCCCCCCGACGTCGGGGCGGCAAGGGTAGGGTGTTGAATATACGGGAAAATCAAGGAAAATAAATCATGCACTTTTTCTGTCAAAATTTGTCAGGAGGAAAAAACAACTTTTCTTTTAGAAAGAGTGGATTGTCCAAAAACTTGCTCTTGCCAAATATTAACATCCTTCGACCTGATAGTTTCCAACGCCTCTTTAATCAAATTGACAGTGAAATCGGTAGTTACTAGCACTATTGTTAAAACCATAACCCCCAGTTCGTTTATAGGACATCTTTGCGAAAAAAGCTTATACTTACCAAAGATAGATTCAATGACATCGGAAGTTCCCAGAAATATCTCACCTTCTGGGATAGTAGAAGTTTGTTCTAACAAATAACGCTGTATTTTCTGGTAAATAGGGATAATACTTTCGGGAAGGGAAGACTGGGGAAAAAGCTTATCCCATTGAGATAAAGATGTTTGAGTTAACCCCTCATGTTTGATTTGAGCTTCAAGACTTCGGGTCATAGCCAAGATGGTAGCCCAGACAGGGAGAGAATCTTGATTGATAGTCTAGGAGCCAGTCCAAAGACCCTATCTAAGTTAAAATAACGAGATTTTGTCCGTTGACAAGGCGGCATTAAAAACAATAATTCGGTTTGTTGTATCTCTTGACGACACTGATGACATTTTTTGACAAATGACTGATATTGTTCATCTTTTTCCAGTTCTGACTTTAAAATCAATGCCATCTGATGAGTTACCTCATAAGTGTGAGCAACTTCTGGATTTTTCTCCTGATATAATTGGATTCCTCTGTATAAATCCCTGCCGTGGTCGGACACTATTTGTCGAGGAGTTCCCATCTTATTTGTTACTTGTTCTAACAGTGCCGCTATCAATTCTCCCTTTGTTGATGTCATAATCTCTAGTTATAGTTATTACGCTAGGGAGTAGAACGATGATCAAGGCGATATCTTTCTCTGAGTCGGAGATTATCTATCCCGATAGTGATGGTAAACCGATGGCCGATAATACCAAACAGTTTCGCTGGATTGTGACGATCAAGGAAAATCTCGAATGTTTATTCGCAGACAATGACAATGTGTTTATCGCCGGCGATCTGTTGTGGTATCCGGTCGAGGGGGATAATAAAACCTGTCAAGCGCCGGATGCTATGGTGGTGTTTGGCAGACCCAAGGGCGATCGAGGTTCCTATAAGCAATGGTTAGAAAACCAGATTGCGCCGCAGGTGGTCTTTGAAATTCTCTCTCCGGGCAACACTAAAGCGGAAATGCGCCGAAAATGGCAATTTTATCAGCGTTTTGGCGTAGAAGAATATTATCTCTACGATCCCGATGCTAATTATCTACAGGGTTGGTGGCGAAGGGGTGATCAATTGGAGATGATTGCCGCGATCGATAATTGGCAGAGTCCGCTTCTACAGATTCGTTTTCAACTGGAGAGTCCCCAGTTAGCTATTTTTTATCCCGATGGCTCGCGGTTTTTGACCACCCTAGAAATCAAGCAAAAAGCGGAATTAGCCGAACAGCAAGCCCAACAGGAACGTCAACGGGCCGAATTAGCTGAGGCAAAATTAGCCCGCTTAGAGGCGCAATTACGGGACCTGGGGATTAATCTAGAGGAAAGCTAACGAGAGGCGGGAAGGACGGGATTTAACCACTGGAGAATCTCATCTTTGAGACGGGAATTATCCCGGGCAAGTCCCTGTTTTAACCATTGGCCGATCGCATCGAGGGGAGTAAATACTTCTCCGGTTTGCCAACTGACATCTTGACTCAAGGGAGTGAGATGATTGCCCGGGAGAGTTCGCAGGGCAATTAAATCATTAAAGCGTTTTTTTAGCAGGGGATTTAATACCAGAGATTGATCGATCGTGTCGTCTTGAAAACGGATTAAAAGATTGCGACGAATGGCATAATCTTGGAAAATTAACTCGTTTGTTTCTTCGGGGGAAGGGGTAAATTCGAGGTTAAAAGTGGTGTCAATTTGCAAAGGTTCAATAAAGGGAATAGCTCGACGAATGGGATAATTATTAAAGGAAATGAGGATATTTCCCGCCCGTTCCACTTCGTAGAGACTACCGATTAATAAATGTAGTTTACACCCCATACTGTGACCCAATCCGTAGATGGGGAGATAACCTTGGGGCAGACTATGATTCCAGCGCAGACGTTCAATAATATTATCAAAACGGTTTAAAACTGTGCGGGCGATCGATTTGTGATCGAGGGTATTAACAAAGGGAGTCGCGACCATAGCGTAGCCTGAATTCCCAAGACTTTCTAATAACCAACGATAGGTAATATTCGGGGCCGCCGCTACAAATGCCCCACCTAAAAAGTGAATGATACCCCGGGGACGACGGGGGAGAAAAACCCAATTACCCGCTATTTCTTGCCAATTCATAATTAGTTATCAGTTAATTAATAACTTAGTCACTCACCAAATAAAGACTACCTCATATTATACTAAATCCTGTTTAAAACGGATAGGAGATTAGCCCGAGATTTGCCCGCTGGATAAAGATAACTGCTTGCCCAAGTTATAAAAAATCGGGATGAATAGTTCTAGGGCAGTTTTTTCTTAATAAAAGCCACTAATTGCGACATTTGTTTCTTCATAGTTTCCATTTCTGTTTGCATTTGGGCAATTTGGGACTGGAGAGTCTGAATATCGGTGCTATAATCCCCAGTGAGTTTCTCTAGTTTCGGGCTAAAAACTGTTGGTTTGGGAGAATATTGTTTGGCCTTAGCCATCGCTTCTTTAATCGCTTGTACCAATTGTTTTTGGTCGAAAGGCTTCTCAATAAAGGCAAAATGCGGGAAAGGTTCGGGGATTTTCTCTACTACCTCCTCTTTCCGTCCCGACATTAACACTAGGGGGATACTTTTGAGATTATCTTCGGTTTGGATTTGCTGAAACACCTCCCAACCGCTCATTTTCGGGAGAAGGAAGTCCAAAATAATCAAATTCGGGTTTTCGGTACGGATGAGATGATAGCCCTCTAATCCGTCTTTAGCTTCGAGTAATTCAAAGTTACCCTCTGGTAACATATCGCGAACGTGCATCCTGATCACTTTACTGTCATCGATAACGAGAATTTTATGATTTGACACGATAGACACCTTAGAAAAGAGACAATAGATAAGCTCGATGATTCGAGGGGGTATTGGGGGAAACTTTCGGGATACGGATTGAGAATTCCCAAAAAACCCCTAGAAACTAACATACATCATAAAGAAAAAACCTCGGTTAATGTCCGAGGCTGCTGTTGTAGGAGAACTCAATGCAAAACAAAAGGAAGATACCAAAACCAAAAAGGTTTTGAACGGTAAATCACCTTTGTTGTCCCATTGTAACCCCTGTTTAAGCGTATCGGGAGGAAGTAGCACTTTTTAGGGCTAAATAACCTAAACCGAGACATAAAAGCGCATTTACGCCCAAAAATGCCTGAGCGATCGTACCAGAACCTAACCAGATCAGAGTAGGATGGATAACAGCACTGATACCTAAAGTCACCGCCATAGCTAAAGATACCCCCACCGCTAACCATTTTGCTTGGGGATGACCCAAAAGCAGGGCAATCAGGACAAAGGGCAGGATAACACTAGCAAAAAGCGGATTAAGGGCAGAACTTCCCTGAATAACGCCTCCTAGGTCGGAAAGAGAACTCCCCATCACTCGGAAAGGCCATTGGGGTAAATCGAAGATATAAAGACCTCTGAGGAAAAATAAGCCAGAACTGCCAAAAATTAGACCAGCATTCAAAAATCCGTTCCAGGGGAAGGGAAAATAATTTCTCAGCCACCAAGCGAGGAGATAAGAACCCAAAACCATGGCCATTTTGGGCAAAACCGCCACCGCGCCGCCATCAATCCAGAAACGGGGATTGAGATAACCGTTATCGCGCAACCAACGCCAAAAATCCCGGAAAGTAATCTGTCCTTTCAGGGCCAATTGTAGAGCATTGCCCGCGTCTAATTGTCCGGCGCCAAAATGATTAAAGGGATCATCATTGATCTTACGGGCTGACTGTTGCAAAACCTCTAAAACTGCATTGGGTTCTTTAATTCCCGCAGCCTTGATTAAAGCTACCACCCCAGCAACGTGAGGGGCTGCCATGCTGGTTCCCTGAAAACCGAGGAACGCCGGTTCACCCCCTTTAGCGGGATCGATGGTTTCTTGGATAATTTTACCCGTATCGGAGCCGCCGGGGGCAGCAATATCGATTCCGGCTCCGAAATTAGAATAGGGGGCTTTATTTCCGGAGGCATCTACCGCAGAAACGCCGATAACGTGCGGAAAACGGGCGGGATAGGCGGCGGAATTATCATCGGCATTACCGGCAGCGGCGACGATTACCACACCCTTACTATAGGCATATTCGATCGCGTCTTTCATTACTTGGGTTTCCCCTCCACCCCCTAAACTCATATTGATGACATCGGCTTTATTATCGACGGCAAAACGGATCGCTTCGGCAATATCTGCCACGGTTCCCCCACCCGTCCCGGAAAGTACCTTGAGGGGCATGATTTTGGCTTTGTAGGCGATGCCGGCTACCCCGTAGTTATTATTGGTCGATTGGGCAATTGTTCCCGCTACATGGGTTCCGTGACCGTTATCGTCCTCGGCATTGCTGCGATCGTTGACGAAGTCGTAGCCTTCCACAAACTCGGTTTCTCGCAGATCGGGAACTTTTGATACACCTGTATCAATAACGGCGACGGTGATCCCTTCACCGTGATTTTCTTCCCAAGCGCGTTCGATGTTAATTCCCCGCAGGTTCCACTGTTTGCTATAGTCGGGGTCGTTAGGGGCGATAAAAGCATGATAAATATAATCGGGTTCGATCGATTCGGTGTATTTTTTTAGGTCGGAATTGCGGAGAGTTTTCAGGAGTTTGCTATCTCCTGCCACGGTGTAAAGATGTTCATCGATGGAAAAAATACTATTTAAACTGGTGGTTTTTCCCGCTTTTTTGTTGACAGTATTTAACTGCTCATCGAGGACGCTGACGGGTATATCGTCCTTAAAGTCGATCAAAATTGATTGATATTCGCCCCGATTTGCTAATCCAGTAAAGTGAAAGAGCGCAAATCCTAGACCGATAATAAATAGGGTTAACAATAAAATTTTTTTCATAGATTTCCTAAGAATTTATCATTACAAGCCAAGGTTTTTTAGTTTCGATGAGAGAATCCGAGGGAAGTTCCCCTGTTTTTGTCGCAGTTGAAGATAGGACTAACCAGTTACAAAAAGTCACCTGTTGTTTATTTTAAGCTCGATCGCCGATCGCTGTTAATTGCCGACTGGCAAAAATAGCTTCGTAGTGGCGATAATGTTTAAATTCGAGGAGATTATAGAAAGGATCCTCTAGAAAAAAGGTTTTATGTTCGGTTATCTCCCCAGCAAAGCGAGTTTTTGGTTCTAGATAAAATTTTAGTTGATTGACTCGTGCTTGTGCGAGAAGATTGTCCCAATCCCTGGCATTCGGCAGAATTAGACCAAAATGGCGCGGATAAATGCTATTTTGGGGAGTAAGAGGCATTTCAGTGACGTGAGCGACTACCTGATGACCATAGAAATTTAAGATTATCGCTTTCTCGGTTTCCCTTCCCGCTAAACAACCTAAACCATCACAGTAAAAGCTTTTAGCGGTGGACACATCGGTAATCGGAATAGCGAGATGAAAAATTGCAGGTTGATTCATGGCGATCGAGTTTATCGGCATTCTACTAGGTTCCATTGTAGTGATCGAGGGGCGACTTTTCCGAAAATTTTTTCTTGAAATTGGCAATTAGCTAAGATTGGCTAAATAAATCTAAAAAACCTTGTTGAATAATATCTTTAGGCTTTTTTGACATCAAAAAGTGCCGACTCTTAGAGTAATCGCAGGGAAATTTTAGGCACTTTTTCCCTGAAAATCGATAAAACCCCACACCCTACACCCCACACCCCCCTGCCCCCCCGATGTCGGGGGGGTTGGGGGGGTCACACCCTACACCCCACACCTTACCTAAAGACTTTGTGCGATTCTAAAACCAGCGTGTTGATAAAAATTCCGGCGAAACCAATTGCGATAGTAGGGTAGGATTTCTGTACCGTTAGTCACCCAAGCTCCTCCTAACATCATTTTATGTTGACTATTAAAGAAAGGAGTGGAATTGTCAGCATAGAGGTAATGGGGTTGAAAGTCAGTTAAGGGATTAAAATCATCTTCTAGCCATTCCCAGACGTTACCGCGTAAATCATAAATTTCTGAGTTATTGCCGGTATTTTTTAACATTCCCACGGGAGTGGGAGAACAGAATTTTAAATTGAGGTTATAGTCATCAAAGTTATCGTTTTCTAGGGTATAACATCGATTTTTTTGACTGCCATAGGTGACTAAATTCCACTCAGCTTCCCTCATTAAACGTATTCCTTGACCTTGAAAACGACAGTAGGCGATCGCTTCATAATAGTTCACTTCTACTGGCCAATCGAGAGGTAAATCGAAAACATCAAACATGGCTCGATATTGATAATTTCCTCCCTCATCTACCAGCCAAAATTTAGGATATTTGACTCGATAATGATTTTTCCATTGCCAAGCTTCCTCATCCCAATAGCTGGGATTTTCGTAACCACCATTATGGACAAATTCTTTAAATTCTCCGTTGGTAATCATATATTTACTCACCAGAAAATTGTTAACTTGAACTTGCCGATAACCATACTCATTATCCCAACCATAAATAGGAGAATCTTGGGGTTTACCAATTTCTACTATTCCCCCAGAAACCTCCACCATTTGATTAGGACTAGCTTGACCAAAAGAAGGAGCATAATGCCAACCAGGAGGACGTTGCAGACAATCTAGAGGCAGTTGTCTGAGTAACATTGAAGATGTTTCAAAGTGAACACGCTGATGCTCAATTCCCATCATTAATGACCAGAGAGAATGCTGAGGATGAATAGGAAGATTAAGGGGGATATTTTTAATTATTTCGACCACAATTTCATAGACTTGTTGTCGATATTCCCAAACTTTAGCCACCCCAGGCCACTGAATCTGAGCGATAGCAGAGTTTAATTCTGCGGGAGTTGCCGGATCTACTCCCACTCCAAACAATAATTCGTAGTCAGGATTAGGGCTTTTTTTTAATAGGTTAACCAGCTGCAATTTATTCAGATAAAAAGCGGCGGCATGACCTAAATAAAAGATGAGGGGATTTCTTAAATCGTCAGGGTTACAATAAAAAGCTTCTTCTTTGATGATGCTTTTTAACAGCAGATATTCTAATTGCCAAGCATTATCAAAATAGTCCAGTATATTTTCTCGACTACATTTTTTTAGAGAGATAGGAGCCTGTGCTTTAATCTTTTCCATGTTTTTATGCCTCTATTACTGATAAAAATCTTTTCATTATTTACAGGGATAACTGACAGAGAATTAAACCGAATAAATTTTCAGGATCGGTGAAAACCTTGAGCGGTTTTAATCCCTTTGATTCTAGGTCTTTTTCCATAGTTTCTAGGTTGAATTTACGGGAGATTTCTGTTAAAATACTCTCCGATGCTTGAAAATTAACTGTTAAATCGAGTTTTTTAAGATGAACAGAATGAGTTTTTTGACAAATTAAATACATTTCAATTTGAGATTGGTCTTGATTATAGATAGCTTGATGACTAAATAAATCAAGGTTAAAATCAGCTTGAAAACGCCAATTTAAATGGGAAAGCATATTTAAATTAAAAGCGGCTGTTACCCCTTGGGCATCATTATAAGCTGCTTCTAATATTGCCGCTGGTTTTTGGAGATCAATCCCTAATAAAAAATAATCTCCAGCTTTTAGAACAGTGGCAATTTCTTCTAAGAATTTATCACATTCAGCCGCAGAAAAATTACCGATCGAACTTCCCAAGAAAAAAATCATTCTGGTATTATCGGAAGCATTTCGATAATAGGCTAAGGCCTGTTCATAGGTTCCAATTAACCCCTGAATAAGTAAATTAGGATATTCTTTTTGTAATTCTATGGCACTAGCTTGGAGAATAGTTTCACTAACATCGATAGGTACATATTTAGAGGATTTTTGCTGCTGATAATAAGCGTCCAATAACAGACGAGTTTTAGTGGAACTACCACTACCTAATTCGATCAATTCGCAGGCTCCTGTATAGGCGACAATTTCTGGGGCATATTCTTGAAGAATAGCGGTTTCTGTCCTAGTGGGATAATATTCTGGCAATTGACAGATTTCTTCAAAAAGTTGCGAACCTTGCCGATCATAAAAATATTTAGATGGTAAACTTTTGGGGGTTTTAGTTAATCCTTCAATCACATCTTTGCCATCATCTTTAACCAGGTTTTGTCCCGTAGCAACGGTGGCTAAATACTCAATTTGTAACAGTTCTTGGTTAGATTGTTTAAGTTGCATAGATTCTCCGATTATTCTCCAGTTTTTTGATTGTTCTCGATCGATACCGAGGATGAAATCCACTTTGACAGCTTGAATGCTGGCAGAGATTATCATTCCCCGGTAATCTTACCACTAAAACGCCGCAAAATTTACCTCTTGTCTAGATAAACCAAGTTTGTGGATGGTAAATAAAAGCTGTTAAATCGCTCAAGATGAGTGCTGATGTTATTCAAGTAAAATTACTGGTTTAATTAATCAGTAAAGACTGCATTTCCTCTAAGGTAAGATTTTCTTGAATGTAGCGAGGTTTAAGGGGATGATAGGGACTAGCAAGACGATCTATCTTAATAATTCTAGCCGTTTCAGGAATGAGCGGAATATCGGGATCGTAGGGAGTGCTGCGGGTAAGGGAACTAGAAAAACCTTTAAAAATAGAGATTTCTTCCTCCTCCCCATCCACAGCAATAGTCACTAATAAAACCTCCTGGGGATTTTTGAGGGTGTATTGTTCGAGTTGTTGACCAATATTCATAGAAAAATGGCTAATCATCGATAGCTAAAGACCTACTGTTGTAAAGCTGAACGTCCCTGTTTGCCAAGGCGAATAAGAAGAAAATGGGCAAAATAGAGAGTATAAAAAGAGAGACCAACTAAACCAAAAAAGCCCAAAACATTAGCAGTAGCTTCTGAATGAAAAATCTCGCGAAACTGCCAGGGTGCTTCCTGCCAAACCTGACAATAGGGAGAATTTAGCAATTCCCCTGACATAGCACAGGAGAGAAAAGGTAGGGTAGAAATTGCGCCCAGAGGACAATAAATCGTAACTGCCCAACGCCAAGCAGTGGTGACAAATTTAATTGGACTGGCGGGTAAATCTTTAATTTCATCGTTAATATCCACCCAAAACCAGAGGGAAATCGGGATTAAAATCTTAGCTAAAAAACTGGTGACAAAACCAATCGGCCAGGAAGCGATCATTAAATATACGGTAATTAACAAAAGACTAGCCACTCGCCAATAGATAATCAACAATTTTTGTAATGATTCGATTTTTGCAAATAAAGACCAAATCAACAAAATTGCTGGAATAATCACCGTAAATAGGACGGCTAAACGATAATCTATCCAAACGAGAGGACGAAACCAAAGTTGATTCATAAATTATTTAGACAATTACACTGTCAACATTTTACTGTCTTCGGACGCAGGAGCCAAAATCAGCCACAGCTTGACCAACAAACAACAAAACTCAGGGCGATCTCTTTATAGTTGAGATCGCCCTAAAGCTAGGATTCTACTGTAAGGAGAGAAAAAACTGCTGCCTGACTGGATTAATCTTCATAAAGGCGACACTCGGCGGCATCGGGATTATCAGCACAATACTTTTCAAAGTAGGTTTTTTGGGGATGGTCTTGACGTTGGTGAGCAGCTTCTGCTTGTAATTCTTCCACCGCATCCCAAGCGGCGGCACATTCACCAGAGGTGGCACCTTCCGTACTACAGACGGCTCTGGCATTTTCTAGCTCTTCTTGAATTTTATCCTGGATATTGCTCATGATTCCTCTGGAATTGATCTATTGATACTCTAACAATTATACAGCCACGTTCTCAAACCACAGGATCGGTTATCCCACTCGATCGCCTTTCCTGTTCCATTAAGCCGACCCTAGCGCAATTTTTGGGGAATTTAACATCAAGATTTCCTGACTGGGCCAATTTTTGGCCTACATTCCGCACTGGAGAAATGGCAGCGGGATTTCTCCCCGGGATAGACAGCGAGCAGAACCATATCTCGACTTATTTAGGCCGTCTTACCTGTCTCGATGCTCCCTTAGACGCGGGGGCGCAGATCGAATAAGTTATTCTAGGGGAAAAAGACTGTTTTGCTGGCAATAGTCAGCATTCCTGTCACCAAAATGCCGACAATGCTAAGGAATCCAATGGTGGTAATGTTGACTCGTGCGTTGAGATCGTCAACCCGCTTTTCTAGTCCCGTAACTTTGGCATCTAAGGCCTTAATATCCCCTTTAATTTCTCCTAAACTGTTCTCGATCGCCTTCTGTCCATTTTCTAGGTTTGTCAGTCGGGACTCGATCGCTGTCAGTCGGGACTCGATCGCTTTCTGTCCGCTAACGATTAAATCTTCTAACCTTTTCAGATCATTCTCGGTAACTGCTGTCATCAGTGACAATCCTCTTATAGTTGAATTTTTGCCAGTCTCCTAATCAATACTCTATCAATATTTTCTCGGTCGGGGACTCTTGCAAACAGTAATTCACAAAAATCAGATTCCCTACTGAGAGCGCCTAGTGATCCCGTCAAAACTGAAACAGTTTTTGATTCGGTTACGGGGACAGCAGCACGCGCATTTAGGGCTGTATAATTGCCGTTGATATTATTAACAATAAAATCTCGGTGCAGCAGGACGGCACGGTAGCAGCGATTGGCGATAAATTGGTAGCTAGGGGAGTCCCCAAACAAGACATCGTTTTAGCTTACCATGGGCCCCCTGTGCGACAATATACCGAGTTTGCCCTTGGCTAAAACCATTAATTGATGACCTTGCCCATACAAGTTTTATCCCAAGACGTAATCGATTTAATTGCCGCAGGAGAGGTAATCGACTCTTTAGGCGCTGTGGTGCGAGAATTAGTCGAAAATGCCATTGATGCGGGGGCAGATAGGATTACCATCGATATATCTCCCCAAAACTGGCGAATACAAGTATCGGATAACGGCAGGGGAATGTCTAGAGAAGATTTGCAACTGTGTAGCTATGCCCACAGTACCAGCAAAATCCGCCAACGGGACGATCTTTGGCAGATTACCAGTCTCGGATTCCGTGGTGAAGCTTTGCACAGTATCGCACAGGTGGCGCGTCTGCGGGTTGCCAGTCGCCATGACGATGATTTGGGTTGTTATTGTCTTTACAATCACCAGGGCGAGCCGGATAATTTAGAAACGATTCCTATAGCTATCGGCACTATCGTGACGGTAGAGAATCTCTTTGGTAACTTTCCTGTGCGTCGTCAAGCTTTACCGTCAATTAACAAACAATTAAAGGATATACAGACTTTAATTCATAATTTTGCTCTCTGTCATCCCCAAATTACTTGGCAGGTTTTCCAAGATCATCAAGATTGGTTACGCATTAGTCCGGGTAAGGATGCCAGTCAAATATTACCGCAATTAGTTAAATCTCTGCATTTTAACGATTTAGCATCCCTAAAACTCGACTTGACGACTCCTGACGCAGAATTGGCTCAAATTGAATTAGTCATCGGGTTGCCCGATCGCATTTCTCGTCATCAAGCCGATTGGGTTAGAATTGCTGTTAATGGGCGAATGGTGCGCTCATCGGAGTTAGAACAGGCAATATTCCAAGCTTTCGCTCGCACAGTCCCTAAAGATCGCTATCCCGTTTGTTTTCTCCATCTACATCTTAACCCTCGTTCGATCGATTGGAATCGTCACCCAGCTAAAGCAGAAATATACCTGCATAACCTCATTTTTTGGCAAGAACAGATAATTTCAGCCATAGACAAGGCGTTAGGACTAAATCCCGAACATATACCCGAAAAAGCGCAAAATCAGCGCGTCAGTCAAATTCTTAAGGCTGCCGAAGAAAAAAGCACCTATACAATAGGGGAGAAATACCCGAAAAATCGGCTGGAATTAAAGGCACTGGCCCAAATTCACCGAACTTACATAGTTGCCGAACATCCTAACGGATTATGGTTAGTGGAACAACATATTGCCCATGAGCGGGTTTTGTACGAAGGTTTAGAGGATAACTGGGAAATCGTGCCGTTAGACAATCCGATCATCTTAAATCAGTTAACTACTCGACAAATCGAACAATTACAACGTTTAGGATTAGAAGTTGCTAGTTTTGGCGATCGCTCTTGGGCAATTCGTAGTATTCCTGTTCTACTAAAAGAACGGGAGGATCGGGCTGATGCTTTACTAGAATTAAGTTTAGGGGGGGATTTACAAACCGCTCAGGTGGCTACCGCTTGCCGGAGTGCTATCCGCAACGGTACAGCTTTGAGTTTAGAAGAAATGCAGAATTTACTCGATGATTGGCAAAATACCCGTAATCCCCGCACCTGTCCCCACGGAAGACCGATTTACTTATCCTTAGAAGAAACTTCGCTCGCTCGCTTCTTCCGTCGTCATTGGGTAATCGGCAAAAGTCACGGCATTTAATCAGTTATCAGTTATCAGTTATCAGTTATCAGATGTGAGTTTTCAGTTTACTGATTACTGATTACTGTTCACTGAAAATTGGGAGATATTGCTAGGGAAAAACGGAAAGTGCTGCCTTTACCTAATTCACTTTCCACCTCGATTTGACTTTGGTGTAATTCCACTAAACGACGGGTAATCGCTAAACCAATACCACTACCCCCAGAATAACGGGAACGAGAACGATCGGCCCGCCAAAAGCGCTCGAAAATAAAGGGTAAATCCTCGGCTGCGATGCCGATTCCCGTATCGATAACGGCAATTTGTAGGTGGTTTTTGTCCCTTGTCACTTGCAGGGTAATTGCACCATTATCAGTGTAACGAATGGCATTACCGAGCAGATTAACTAAGATTTGTTCCAGGCGATCGGGATCGGCCATTACAGATGGTAAATTGGGGGGACAATCTAACTGTAAAGTCGGTCCATCTTCTAATAATTGATCGGCAAATTTTTCGATGAGAGAATTTAACAAAGGTAATAAATTAACAGGTTGCAGTTTAATCGAGAGATAACCAGATTCCGCTCGCGATAGCTCCTGTAGATCGTGGGTTAAACGTTCTAACCTGCGGGTTTCTTTCACTAATTTCTGATAAAGTTCTGGATTAGGTTTGATCGCACCATCGGCTAATTCTTCTAAATATCCCCGCACCACAGTTAAAGGGGTGCGTAATTCGTGGGTAAGATCACCGATTAATTCCCGGCGCCTTTTTTCCACATCGGCTAAACTAATCGCCATCTGATTAAAACTGATGGCTAATTGATTTAATTCGGGGATTTCGCTTTCTGGAACTCGCGCCGATAAATCCCCTTCAGCAAAATTTTTAGTGATTTGTTTCATTTGTTTTACCGGTTTCATAATGCGTTGAGAAACCAAAAAACTCAGATAACCAGCTGCGCTTCCCCCCGCAATAAATGACCAAATGGCACTACTATCCCAAGCTGTCTCAAAACCCCTAACCAAGAAAGTTCTCGCTGATCGCACGGTAAAAAATCCCTGCCTTTCTAACTGTTCTAAACGCAAAATAAACATTCGCGGAGAAGATAATTTAGCAATGATAATAAAGCTACTCAATCCCACCACCATAACGAGGAGATGGGATAAAAATAATCTAGTTCCTAAGCTTAATTTTGGTGGCTGCATATTTGGTAAAAAACTCTATTTGTTGTCAATAATATTGAGAGATTGCTGCATAAATCTAAAAACCTTGTTGGCTAATATCTTTTGGTCTTTTTGAAATCAAAAAGTGCCAGCCATTGGATTGTTCGGTGGTAAAATTTAGGAACTTTTTCCCCCCGATCACTCCCATATCGGCTCTTCTGGTTTCTGTGTGGAAACTAGGTCTATACTGATAGTTTATTCCGCAAAATAGTCCTAAAAGTTTTGCCCAATAAGCACTTCAGGATTCCATAAGCCAAAATTATCACACAAAGTCGAGAAGAGCCCCATATCCAGTGCTTTTTGATTGACAAAAGGTCTAAAAGTCTTACCCAACAAGGTTTTTAGATTTATTCAGCCAGCCCTAATTACTCAGAATCTTGGGTAAAGTTGCACCAATGCTCGTCGGAATGAGATGTGTTCCGACTAGGTTCTTGGCTGGAGAATCAGCCATTAACTTCTTGCCATTGCCGGACTGGCAAAGATACTCTAAATCGAAACCCTTGCCAGAAAAATTAGAAAAACAGCCCTGGGGGTGCTGGCGAGTGCTATAAAGGTAAGTAGTCATTTCGATCGCCTAATCGTCCTAACTATGCCACGCACTCAACGTAACGATAATTTTATTGATAAATCTTTTACTGTCATGGCGGATATCATTTTAAAGATACTCCCTGCCAATAAAAAAGCCAAGGAAGCCTTTGTTTATTACCGCGATGGGATGTCTGCCCAAGCTGACGGCGAATACGCCGAAGCCCTCGATAATTACTATGAGGCTTTAACATTAGAAGAGGATCCTAACGATCGCAGTTATATCCTCTACAATATCGGCATTATCCACGCTAGTAACGGCGAGCATGAAAAGGCTCTAGAATACTACGAAGAAGCTATCCAACTTAATCCCAGAATGCCCTCCGCTTTGAATAATATCGCCGTTATTTACCATTTTCAGGGGGAAAAAGCCAGAGAAGACGGTCAACAGGCCGAAGCGGAAGCACTCTACGACAAAGCGGCAGAATACTGGAAACAAGCCATCCGATTAGCCCCCAATAACTACATTGAAGCCCAAAACTGGCTGAAAATCACCGGGCGATCGGAAATTGATGTTTTCTTTTAAATTGAGGAGTCGGTCGTCGGTCGTCGGTCGTCGGTCGTCAGGAGATAGGAGACAGTATTCAGGAGACAGTATTCAGGAGACAGCTTTTATTTATTCTCCCCACTCCCCAATTCATCATTCCCACACCCCACACCCCACACCCCCCCTCCCCGATGTCGGGGGGGTTGGGGGGGTCACACCCTACACCCCACACCCCACACCCCATTTCTCCCATGATCGATCAAGCTACAGTTGAAAAAATCGCCCATTTAGCCCGTTTAGAGATTAATAGCAGCGAAGAAGAACAATTTGCCCTGCAATTAAGCGGAATCCTCGATTATTTCGAGCAGTTAAGCGAATTAGACACGGAAAATGTGCCACCCACCACGCGAGCGATCGAAATTCAAAATATCACTCGCGCCGATGGTAATAGACCTTACCCCGATCACGAGGTCTTAGTGCAGGAATCGCCGGCTCCAGAAGGGGATTATTTCCGGGTTCCCCGTATTCTCAACACCGACGAAGAGTGAATTAGTGATCAGTGATCAGATGTGAGTTTTCGGTTTACTGTTTACTGATCACTGATTTAGATGCCATCTAGGGTTTTTGCTGCTATCTTGGACTAAGATCAGACCTAGCAATGGAGACATAATATAATGATCGCATCTCAAGATGTGGTACCATTTCAGCTTATTTCGAGCGTAGAATCGGCAGCAACAGAATTTAGGCCTTGGGGTTCTTTCACGACTCTAGAAGAAGGTCTTGGTTATAAAATCAAGCGAATTGAAGTGAATCCGGGTCATCGTCTCAGTTTACAGATGCACTACCATCGCAGTGAACACTGGATTGTGGTTTCGGGAACGGCAAAAGTCACCTGTGGAGATAACGAAGAAATTCTCGGAGCCAATCAGTCCACTTATGTGCCGCAGTGTACGGCTCACCGTCTGGAAAACCCCGGGGTGATCAAATTGGTGTTAATTGAAGTGCAGAATGGGGAATATTTAGGAGAGGATGATATAGTCCGTTTTCAGGATGATTATGCTCGCCATCAGAGCTAAGACCGTGTTTAGGGAGACAGAAAGGCAAGAAACTATATTTTCGCCCCAAAAACCTGTTTAGGTCAGTCTGCCTGACTGTCTTCCCTGCTCTCAAGGCTCCTCAAGTTCTAGAAAAATTTTCTTTTCGGGCCGGGTAGCGGTTTTCCTCCATGGCAGAAAAATAAACTTCCCCTAGGCCCTGTGTGGGAAGCTTGAGGAAAGCTGGGCTAGGGGAAATAATTTATTCCTTTGCTGGATTAACTTTAGCATATAACTCTCATTTGTCAGGACTATAACGGCCAGATGTCAATTCTGTGACAAAGAAAAGGCGATCAGGAGTCGGGCAAGAGGCAAGGGGCAATGATTTATACGCACAGAAAACGGGTTTCTCGGAGAAACCCGTTTTCTGCTCATGCAAAAGGCAAAGGGGAATAAATAATCAGTTTTTAATAACCGGATTTAATATTATGTGGGATGAAGTCAGGAAACGGCTTGATCTTGTGGATCAATGGGGCAAAAAACCAAGGGAATTTGCCAAAAATCACCTATATGTACATTGGTTAATATGTATAGAATAAAATCTATTAACGATAGATAGTGTTTCCTTTAATAAATAGAGTAATCATGGGTATAATAAGAGCAATCTTAGAGAAGATGAAGGCATCCGATGGGTAATATTGTCGGGATAGATTTGGGTACGACGAATTCAGTAGCGGCATTTAAATTAGCGGGGGTAGAGGTAGTGACCGCCCCAGATAACTCGCCTCCGGAGAGAAAATTAACTCGATCGCTCGTCTCCCTAGCTGGAGAGGGGTTACTCGTTGGAGAAGAAGCCTACAGACAGATCAAGGCGAACCCAGAAAACGTGATCATGTCGATCAAGCGTTTGATGGGTAGGAGTTTTAGCGATACTATCGTTCAGGAACAAATACCCCGTTTAAGCTATAAAGTCACTCGCTCGATCCGGGGTACGGAGGATAGTCTATCGGTATGGTTAGGGGGCAAGGAATACGAACCGGAAGACATATCGGCCGAGATTTTAAAAAAAGTAGTAGCTAATGCCCAGAATTATCAAGGGGCTAACGGTCAGAAAAGCCGGATACAGGAAGCTGTGATCACTATTCCCGCCTATTTTAACGATAAACAGCGTCACGCCACGGAGATGGCGGCAAAACGGGCAGGTATCATCGCCCGGGAGTTGCTCTCGGAACCGACCGCGGCGGCAATTTCCTACGGTTATAAACCGGATTCGGAGGAGGTAAAAACCATACTGGTGTACGATTTCGGTGGCGGTACTTTCGATTCTTGTTTAATCACCGCCGCCGGAAATCAATTTATAGAATCGGGGAAAGCTGGGGATCTCTGGTTAGGAGGAGATGATCTAGATACACAATTAATGCAATTTGTCAAGGAAAAAGTGGCACAAGAAGAAGCTCTAGAGGATGTGGACGCTCTGATCGCTGCGATGCCCCATTATCAAAGGGTAAGATTTTTAGGGGATTTCAAGAGTGCCGTAGAGAGGGCAAAGATAGATTTAAGTAGTGCTGAAAGTGCCACCATTATCCCCGCGACCCCGCTGATCGATGAGATGGGTATGGCGATCACCATTTCCGTGACGATTAAGAGGGGTGAATTTGAAGAGATGATCCGGCCCCTAGTGGAGAAAACGATCGCCATCTGTCAAGAAGCGATCCGGTATTCCGACTATCCCGAAGATCTGATCGATGTGGTGTTATTAGTGGGGGGTTCCTCCCAGATTCCTTTCGTCCAAGAGGAAGTTAAAAAAGTTTTCGGTTCCGAGAGGGTGGTAGTTCACCGACGGCCGATGTATGCAGTAGCGGAGGGAGCAGCGATCGTGGCTGCTGGTTTAACAGAGAAGGTAATGACCGTATCCCGTGATTACTGTATCCACTTGGCCGACGGCAGCCAAGATCCGATCATCAGACAGGGGGATATATTACCCGTTAAAACCACCCGCACTTTTAAAACCGAAGCGGATGATCAGAGTCTGATCCATTTTAAATTTTATAGTCCCGATCGGGTGCGGGCAGAAAGTACCGGGGAGAAGTGCGACGAGAAAATCGGGGAAATGTGGTTAGCTCTCGATCGACCCTATCCAAAGGGTACAGAAATATTACTAGCCGTCTCCCTAGACGAACAGAATAATTCTCTATCGATGGTAGCAAGTTTAAAAAATGACCCCTCGCTGAAAGTGAGTTCCGATTTTTCCCGTGGCGGTGAGGACGAGGAGATCTCCCGACAGGTAGAAGAAAGTATCGAGGAGATAAACCGGAAGGAGTTATTAACCACGGTCGGGGCCGAATACGTCTATCAAATAGCCGGGGAAATAGTGCGGGCGGCCAATCAAATCCGCGGAGAGGATGGAAAATCGCGGCAAGATCGGGTCAAGGTGGCCAGGGAAAAATTACGGGAGTTAAAAACTTACTCCTGCGAGGATAGTAGTCAGGGTCAAATCCTGATCTCCGACTTCGAGTTCGTTTTAAAATACTGTCAAATTCTGATTCCGGAAGAACAAAAGGCACGCATCGAACAACTGATAGAAGATTTAAATAGGGCTATCAATAACGGTAATCTTTCGGCTATACAGCGATTAAATGAAACAGCAATACAGGAGAGGAAAAATTTATCCGAATTGTTGTTGCTGCTGCTATTGTGTCGTAGCGTCATCACCCGTACTGGAGTGGTAAATCAAGCCAGCGCGGATAGTATGGCGAGAAAATTCCTAGGGGTGATCACCGCTTTGCAAGCGGGGGATCGAGAAACGGCGGAACGAGAATTACAGCGATTATTACCGGAAGTTCGCCAGAATTGCGATCTCGAATTACCCACAGGCAATGTGGCTACTGGATTAACCCGATTTTAATTATGAGTAAAATTAATTGTCCCGTTTGTCAACGATCGGACGTGGAGGGGAATGTTTGCCCCAATTGCGAGACGGATTTATCCTCTCTACGTCTTTTAATGGAACTGTCTCCCGTTGTCGATAATCGGACTGCAACTAACCGCCGTGGTTTATTACTGGGATTGGCTCTTTTACTGTTAATTTCGGGGATTTTTCTCGGTGCTATCGCTTCTAATCTATTCCCCCGTTCCCTACTCCCTGTCAGCGAATCTAGTCCTGTTATCTCTCCTGTTGGGGAACTAATCGGGCCATCGAAGCAGCTGACTAAAACTGTCTGCGTGGATGGGTTTAACTATCGGGTTCGCTCGGGTGATTCCCTATCTCGTATCGCTCAACGTTTTTACGGGAATGAGTCTCTATTGTCTCCTATACTTGAGGCTAATCCTTTTTTGCTTGATCGGCTCGATTCTCTCGAGGTCGGTGAAAAGTTATTGATTCCCAACTCTGATAAATCCTGTTAATTTTACCCAGTAGGAATATTATGTTAGTTTTCTTGGGCTATGCTATTGGATTTGTTTTAGCTTTTTTTCTCGCCATTAGTTTAACGGCTGTTTTTTTAGGGTTTCCTACTAATAAAGACAATAACTATTGGTCAAGACAATCAGAAATATTAACTGGCTTTGGTGGCGGACTTTTCATCATATTTATCCTCTTTTTCCTCAAAAATTGGTTGGCTTTAGATGATAATTTTATAAATTATTTTTATATCACTACACTGGTAATAAATTTATTTTGTTTTTCCGGGCGAATAGAAGGAATTAAAAAGGGCAGAGAACTGGCGAATAAGGCGATAAAATTACAAGGGGAAGATACGGTAAACCCTTTCGAGATAGGCAAGTTATCGGAGGCTTTAAAATTTTACCAAGAGGCTAACAAATTAATTAATAATCCCAAGTTAAGATCTGGAGAAAAAAATCTTAAAAAAGAATTAGAAAGAAGAAAAGAATTTTTAAATTTTTTTAAACAGGGCAAGGAGTTGGGAAATCAGGGATATTTTAAGAAGGCTTTAGAGGTACTGGAAAGCGCACAGGCTCTTTATTCCCATCACCGAATCGGTTTAGAAATCCAGCAATGTCGATTACAGGTAGAGCAAGAAAATATCTGTCAAGTAAGACTGAAAAAAGCCCAGGAATTGGCCCGACAGGGAGAACTAAAACAATCGAGAGATTTAATAAATCAAGCCCTAGCAGATTTCCAGCGACTGGACGTTAAAAACCTATTAACTAAGGTAGAACAGATAACGATCGCCTTCAATTATTTTGAACAGGGAGTGGCTGCCGAAAAAAACGGTGATCTAAACAAGGCGATAGATAACTATCGAAAAGCCCTACTCATAACACCGGAATTAATCGATATAAACCGACGATTAGGCATGACGAATATTAAAGCGGGGAACTATCGGGAGGGAATAGAACAATTAGAGGGAATCGAAGATAGGGAATCGATCTACTTCCGGGGTTACGGTTATGCGCGATTACAGGAATGGAGGAAAGCGCATCGGGAATGGAAAAAGATTGATCGACCGGAAATTAAAGAACAGATACAGCTGCTCAGCCGATATAGCCAAAGGGAAAAATTAACTCTACAGCAGGAAATACAAGAACTAATTCCAGAAGAAAACCTAGAATTGGCCCGCTCAAAAAGCGAGGTGTTTTTAGAGAAATTCGGCGATGATCCGCAAGTTAGCCAGAACTTAAGCAATCATATCGCCCCCCGCATAGCCCATCAACTTTGGCGGTCTCAGGATCGGGAGAAAATCCTGATCAACGCCGAGAGGGAATGGGAAAGAAAACGCAATTTGGAATCGTTGCACAATTTGGCAATCGCCCTTTATTATCGATCAGTAGAAAATCCCGCTACCCTAGAGAAATTAATACCCGTCTGGTTATCCGCTACGGCAAATTTAAATCTCAACACCAGTATCAGGAATGTGGTTTGGAAAGTTATCGATGACGGTGACATACGCGACTTAGAGGCACAATTAACCCGAATACTTGAGGAGCTGATCGATCGAACCAAAGAAGACCTAAATTACTACCTGCAACTTCGCGATCTTTACCGTCGCGATACTGTCGCCCTAGGGTTATTACGCGATAATCCTGTAGAGGGAATCTATATCGAAGGGTTAACCATCCTACCTGGGTTGTATCGGACCCACCCCGATAGAAATACTGTTAAACTGCCTGATCAATTCTGGGCGACTCTCTATACCCGTTGGGGGGAATCTGTAGCTGCCTGTTTACAGGGGGATCGGGTTCGCGGGGTGGCGTTAAAACCCCTAACCTGCCAATCTACTCTCGAACAGATAGCTAATACTTTTGTATCATTCCATCAAGGTTGTCATTATCTAGAACAGAAACAGTGGCAAAAAGCCGAGAATCCTTTAAAAGAGGCGAAAACAGCCCTTAAAAATCACCCAGAATGGATTGAGGAGATCGATCGACTTTACCTAGAATTACAGGAGGAGATTGAGGGTTTCGAGAATCTATTAAGGATGAATAAAAATTGGTACGAGTTAGTAAAAACGACTAACTCGAAAATGTATTACGTCCGAGATCAAGCCTTGGCAATAGTCAGGAGATTGGATGAGCAAAAGATAGACGAGTCCAAAGCTTTAAGCGAACTGGAGAAATTAAAACAGATAGATTACAATCATGCCATACTAAACGAATTGATCGAGGAGATTATTTTTAGAAAAGACCTAAGGGAAGTAGGGCGATTGATGGAGCGCAATCAATTTTCCGAGGCGATCAAAAAGGCGAAACGATCGAGATCACAAAAACTCCGTCACCTTACCGCCCAATTCTGTCTCAATCTTTTAATAGATAATTCTCAAAAATTACCTCGAGAATTACTAATAGAACTTGTTAGATCGGCTTACGAATTATGCCCCGACGATCCAGAGTTTCGAGAAGTATATAAACTATTTAATCTTATTTAATGGGAGTTAGATTAATGTACGATAATTTAGATAGTAATCCTTACGATATTCTAGAAATTTCCCCCGCCGCTTCCACTGCCGAAATCACTAAAGCTTTTGGTCTGGCGATGAAACGCCGTAGCTATTCTATGGATAGCATAGCTAAAGCGCGTAAGATATTAATGAATCCTCAAGATAGGATAGTTGCGGATTATTTACGTCCTCATCTCCCTCTGGTTCAACGCTTGAAAACCATGTCTTTCTCGGAATTGTCTGAACCTTTACCATCTTTAGAAATCTTAAATAGCATGGATGATATTAATAATTACGATCAAGACAACTTGAAAAAAGTCGCTGGCGCACTGGCTTCAGCGATACTGAAAGACATTAATTTTGGGGAGGAATAAGGATGAATAATTACAAAATTAGCGAAGAAGATAGAAACAAATTATTAAGCCTAATTATAAATTTAACCAAAGAGGAGGCAAGTTTACAACAAGCTTTACGGCAGCAAGGAGAGAACAATCGCTCGGAAAAAGAAAAGATTTTTTTGGAACTATTAGAGGTGTTTGATACCCTCGAATCGTTATTAAATTTTTTAGAAGATCGACCCGAACCAGATGAGCGAGTCTGGAAAAGATTACCGAAATCTTTAAAAAGCGTACAGACAAAATTATTAAGTATTCTAGAAAAACGTCAGGTGCTGAAAATAGAACTGTCCGCTCATCAGCCAGACTTTACTATTTGTCAGGTGGTGGAGCGAGAAATACGCCCCGATTTGGCAGAACAGACGATCACAAAAATAGTCAGGCAGGGATTTACCATCGAGGATAAATTACTCAGACCGATGGAGGTTATTACATCTAAACAAGAATAGATAGGGGTTGCTGAATAAATCTAAAAACCTTGTTGGGTAAGACTTTTAGACCTTTTGTCAATCAAAAAGTCCTGGATATGGGAGTGATCGGGGGGAAAATTCCGGGACTTTTTCCCTGAAAATTAGGTAATTTACCCCCTCAAAATGGGTAAAACCCTACACCCTGCCCCGACGAGAAACTTTTTCAGCAGACCCTAGATAACCCCTTGCCACTTCCCACTCCCAACTCGGCACTCTGGCGCTCCCGTCCACTTATTTTCTGAGAATTCTAGAGGTACTTGTAAAGATTTGTTACAAGGAGACGGGGAGAAATCTGCGGACAGGGAGACAAGAAAGGATTATCGACGGGGATCAAGGATTTCAGTAGGAAATTAGATTGGGGATCAAGGGAAACCGATTGTAAAGTTTTCGATACATCTCGCCGATTCTTGTAATAGTTCGATACATATAACATAGATAATCAGCGATGATTGTAAATTTATATTGCGAATAGCTCATCTTCTTCGGTGTTTTCCCTATACTGGTTCTCATCAACTTTGAGCCGACGTGCAGAAAAGTTAGACCACCAAGTTTGTAAGAGGTCAGGAAGATGCAATTAACCGCAAGAAATAACTGGGGCCACGTTTCTTTAGCAATGCTAAAAAGCTTTCTTCTCTGGAGTTTCGTCCTCACTGTCTGTTTATTAGTAGTGGGATTTCCTTTAGTAGTATTAATGATGACAGTGGGAGCATTGTCGGCGATTATCCTACAGTCGGTTTTACCGGTTAGTTCCGTGCTTTTAGTGGCGGGAATGATTATTGGCATCAATATTTTGGCTATCCTAATTAGTGCCGCTTTGTTAGCAGCAAAAGGTGTTCATCCCCATGAAGTTAGCTGGTTGCACTGGTTACACGGTGAGGCAAAAACTTCTCATCAAGCTGTTTATGCTTCTTGTCCCCTAACTTGCGGGATGATTCATTAAATCTGATTTTCTTACAGTGGAATTACTTACCTTTTTTCTATTTAGATTTATTTAAGTTTTCAACTGCTTTATCGGTTGACTATACAGATTCCAAGCTAGTGGAACCCGGTTTTACCGGGTTTTTTCATCGTTATTGAGCTAAAGCAGTTATCTGAATGGTGAGGTACGAAGTTTTCGTTTTGGGGGGTAGGTCTTCGCTCAAATTAGGTTAAACTTCATCTATTATGAGAAAGGCTGTGACTGAATATTAGGAAGATAGGGAGATGAGTAGGTGGGTGGAATTAAATATAAGATGAACGTAGGTTGGGTTGAAGCATGAAACCCAACGCTCGATTATGTTACGCTACCGCTAACCCATCCTACAAATAATTGTACTAGGAAATTTATTTTGCAAGACTACTTAAACAGTGATTATACTTTGCACGGCTACAACTTGCATTTTTTACTCAAGGACAATAATATAGTTTAAGAGTCATAATTAGAAGCAAAGCACTCATTAAAAACATGATTAACCTAGAATTCACGGAAGAAGAAAAGAACTCACTGTATTA
>NZ_JAPZSR010000312.1:0-4981 GCF_027531875.1 Microcystis sp. LE19-84.1B
TGAAATGGGGCGAAAGTCTGTGGACTCTGTGTAAGACAGTACATGGTTTTTTAACTGTGGTATGCGACGGTGGTGGAAGCAGAAACTTAAATCGTGAGGTTTAGGAATCGCCGCACTTTTAGGGCGGCGAGGATGTCAAAAACAATACGCTCATCTGTTCGTCCTTGGCTTTGCGATCGCTCCTAGCGCTCGTCAGTTTGTGGAACACTGTCAGGATACGGTGGGGATTGCCGCGACTTACATCCAAGCAACTCCAGACCTGCTGATGGGGGATTTACTCAAAAACCTGAGGAGTTCCCAGATATTCAGCGTCTGTGGACTGCCAGAGATTAGGATTAATCCCATCCCTGATGGTAAATATCAAGTGGAGTTATTGGGGTTGGATGTGTTTGACCCGGTTACAATGAAAGTGGACTCGGAACCGGGTAAGAATGTCCCCGCTTGGTTTCTCGATACTGACTACAATGGCTTATGTTTCCACGTCAATCAGGCATTTTTTCCCCGTACCGGCGCTTGGGATTCGATTAAGAAAGCTTTAAAGGGAACCTATGAGGAATCAGTCTGGGAACATCTAGCAGGGACAACCAGCGCACCTTTTGCCGTGGGAGAACATCGGCAAATTGCCGTTAAGGTGATTGATGATAGGGGGAATGAGTTGTTAGTGGTTAAGAGTTTAAATTAGCTGAGTTAAAGAAAGGAAAACTAATATGAATGCTTACAAAAAATATGTGACAATTGAGCGATCGCATCAGTTAATTTTATCCGATTTACCCTTTCGAGCCGGTCAAAGAGTAGAAATTATTATTTTAGGCGAAGATAGTCAGGAAACTAACCCTCAATTAGAGGAGTTACGGCAAAAAATTGATAGTGCAACCGAGCAAATTTTAGCGGGTAATGTAACCGATGGGGAATTAGTTTTTGAGCAGTTAAAAACAAGATTAAGAGAAGAATATGGCTTAGAATAATGGCAATTTATCAATTCTCCCAAGAGGCAATTAATGATCTTAATGAAATTTGTAATTATCTGGCTCAAAATAATCCACGCTCTGCTAGTAATCTGTTTGATGCGATACGCCAAAAATGTAAATTAGTAGCTAATTTTCCTAATATGGGAAAACGCTATGAACAAGTTAGACCTAATTTAAGGGGATTTTTAGTAGGAGATTACATCATTTTTTATAATGTTCATGATGATGGTATTTTTGTTCTGAGAATTGTTAGCGGCTATCGCAATTTAGATAGATTATTTTGTGAGTAGGGTGCGATAAACACAAAGAAACAACTTATTATACCTATTATTTTTAAAGGAGACAAAATGAAAATTAGCTACGATGCAGAAATTGATGCCCTTTATATTAGACTTGTAGAGGGAAAGCATGAATGTCGAAATCTTCAGTTAAACGATGAAATTACCTTAAATATTGGCGATAATGCTCTTTTAGTTGCAATTGAAATTCTCGATGCTAAAGATGTTTTAGGAACAGGAAATGTCCCCCAAGTTATCCTTGACAATATTCCCTTTCAAGTCGCTTAAAAAGGAGTTAATATGAGGAAAAATTAGTTAATACATAAGAAAAAAATCCTAAATAAGTGTATGTCCTACGAAGTTAACGAACCCATCCTCAACTCACCTTTTGATGAACCCTTGATGAAGTTAAATCAGCCGTTTATCGAGCTTGCTTATACTTTAGAAAATTCTATGTCAGCCAAAGATATTTTTCATCAATCCGTGTGTATTGCTATCGAAAAAGATGGCTGGAATATCACCCATGACCCCCTTTATCTTAAAGTCAATGACGTAGAATTTTACATCGACTTAGGTGCGGAAAGATTAATTGCCGCCGAAAAATCAGGTCAAAAGATTGCCCTAGAGATTAAATCTTTTTTAGGCGCATCAGAAGTTACCGAATTTCATCTTGCATTAGGACAAATCCTCAATTATCGGTTAGCATTAAAACAGGAACAACCCGAAAGGATTCTTTATCTAGCTATTCCTCAAGATACCTATGAGGACTTTTTCTCTCGTCAATTTATTCAAAACGCTGTAGCCGAATATAAAATTAAACTCTTAATCTTTAATTCTCTCAAACAAGAGGTGGTATTATGGAAAGAATAAACTACTCTCAACTGATTCAAGACATTCTCACACAACATTCAGTTAATAACGGCAAAAATGACACAGAAACTCAACTTCTTTTTGACACAAAAAGCCATCATTACCAAGTCTTAAATATTGGGTGGAAAGAGCAAAAGCGAATCTATGGTGTGATTATTCATCTTGACATAAAAGATGACAAAATCTGGATTCAAAGAGATGGAACAGAAATCGGCATTGCCAATCAATTAATCGCTGCTGGTGTTCCTAAACAAGATATAGTCTTAGGTTTTCAGGCTCCCTATAAACGCAGTTTAACCGAATTTGCCTTGAGTTAATACTTAAGAAAAAAATCCTAAATAAGTGTATGTCCTACGAAGTCAACGAACCTATCCTTAATTCCCCCTTTGATGAACCCTCACAATACTGGTTCATCCGAGAAGGTTATGAACCGGAATTAAAAGAAGGGAGAAGACCAGCTATCGTTTACCCACCCCGGGAAGGTAATACCGAATGGGAATTAGGACAAGTTCTCAAACTTTCATCCCCCGATGAATTTTTCCCAGGTTATGAAATGACCCTAGTTAACCGCATCAGGAAAGAAGTTAAAGAATGGAGAAGACAACAGTATCCCGGGGTCAGCCGTACCACCTTAGAACTATTAGAATACTGGAACCGAGAAGGAAGAGAACATCGCCTATTTTTTGCTCAAAAAGAAGCAGTAGAAACCATAATTTTCCTGATTGAATCTCGCACCGACTTTCGCCAAGGGATTCATATTCCCCAAGATACCCCCATTGACAGCACTCTGAAAGCTTTCATCCGCTACGCCTGCAAGATGGCAACCGGAAGCGGTAAAACAACAGTGATGGGGATGTTAGCAGCATGGTCTATCCTCAACAAAGTAGCAGATCCCAGTAAGGCTAAATTCTCCGATATTGTCCTGATTATCTGTCCCAATATCACCATTAAAAGTAGATTACAGGAACTCAACCCCGACAACGGCGAAGCTTCCTTCTAAATTTTCGATAACTTTTCTGGAAGCTTATCACCTTTTCTGGAAGGCAATCGCCGGTACAGAGTACCCTTGATCTTAATCAGAGAAAAAGTGTATGAGTGATTTTGGCGGCATTCCGCTCCCAATCAACACCCTAGGTCGGGGTTGGGGAAGTGGGGAGAAAAAAGCTGGTAAAATAACTCTAGGCAACCTTAAAAAGAATTCATGAAAGCGCAAACAACAAGTAAAGATAGCCTGATCCTAAGGCAAGAAGTAGTGGGAGCGCGTCGCCCTAGTAACTATTTTTGGGCTGTAATCGTCTCTATTGGCGGTCTAGGGTTTCTCCTCGCCGGTCTTTCCAGTTATTTGAAGGTCAATCTACTTCTCGTTAGCGATACCAGTGCCTTGCAATTTATTCCCCAAGGAGTCGCCCTCCTCTTTTATGGCACTGCGGGGACTCTTTTAGCCATCTATCTCTGGTTATCTCTCCTCTGGAATGTCGGAGGTGGTTACAACGAGTTTAATAAGGAAACTGGCAAAGTTAAAATCTTTCGTTGGGGCTACCCCGGCAAAAATCGTCGCGTTGATCTCGATTGGCCCCTCGAAGATGTGCAAGCTGTGCGGGCCGAAGTGCGAGAAGGACTCAACCCGAAACGGGAACTATTCCTGCGGATTAAACAGCGTCGCGATATCCCTTTAACTCGCGTCGGCGATCCTATGTCCCTCTCGGAATTGGAAAATCAAGGAGCGGAACTCGCTCGTTTTCTAGAAATTCCTCTAGAGGGATTGTAAGCCTTTTTTCGCTCTTTTTGGCTATAAAATGATGAAGATAAGAAAATCTGGCTGGCTGTCTGTGGTTTGTGTTTTTTTAATCGCAACCGCGACACTTTTTGGCTGTTCTTCCCCGGAAGCTAACTCCACCCCCGATAATTCTAGTATCACCCAAACCTCTCAACCTGCCAGTTCGGGCAGTGTCAACATGGATAATTACAAACCCCGCTTAGATGGAACTGCCGTCGTCGAGATGATCATCAAAGGTAAACCGGTAACGATCGAAATTGATGGCAATGCAGCCCCAGTTACTGCCGGTAATTTTGTGGATCTGGTGGAGAGAGGTTTTTATAATGGTTTAACTTTCCATCGCGTGGTTACAGAACCACAGCCTTTTGTCGCCCAAGGTGGTGATCCCCAAGGTCGCGGAACCGGTGGTTTTGTTGATCCAGAAACCAAGCAACCCCGTTATGTTCCCCTAGAAATTCTCCTTAAAGACGAAAAAGAGCCGATTTATGGGAAATCAATCGGTCAACAGGCCACGTCGCGCACTCCCATCGTCGCTTTACCCCATAAACGCGGTGCGATCGCGATGGCCCGTTCTCAACAACCTAATTCCGCTTCTTCTCAGTTTTATTTTGCCCTGTCGGATATCAATTTCCTCGATGGTGATTATGCCGTTTTTGGTTATGTCACTAAGGGAATGGAAGTGATCGATACGATTAAACAAGGGGATAAAATTGACTCGGCCAAAGTTATTTCCGGTGCAGAAAATCTGAAAAAATAGCGCTCGGATTGGGTGAGTCCGCGCGACGATAATTTAATCTTCGCCGTCACCCACCCAATCATTTAATATTCCGATAACTGATAACTGATAACTGATAACTGATAACTGATAAATGATAACTGATAACTGATAAATGATAACTGATAACTGATAACTGATAACTGATAACTGATAAATGATAAATGATAAATGATAACTGATAACTGATAACTGATAACTGATAACTGATAACTGATAACTGATAACTGATAACTGATAACTGATAACTGGTATAGGAGTTTTATCAAATGAAAGCACTGGAAAAACTTGTGACGGAACGATTATATTTAGT
>NZ_JAPZSR010000240.1:0-3642 GCF_027531875.1 Microcystis sp. LE19-84.1B
CAGTTATCAGTTATCAGTTATCAGTTATCAGTTATCAGTTATCAGTTATCAGTTATCAGTTATCAGTTATCAGTTATCAGTTATCAGTTATCAGTTATCAGTTATCAGTTATCAGTTATCAGTTATCAGTTATCAGGGCGCTTCTCGACTTTGTGTGATAATTTTTGCTTATGGAATCGTGAAATGCTTATCGGGCAAGACTTTTAGGGCTATTTTGCGGATATTCTATCAGTATAGACCTCGTTTCCACACAGAAACCAGAAGAGCCTTATCAGTTATCAGTTATCAGTTATCAGTTATCAGTTATCAGTTATCAGTTCACTGAGAAAACACCCCACTTCCCACTTCCCACTTCCCCAGGAAAAACTTCCTCACCTAGCTCTAGTATAGGAGATAGTACGGGAATCTGGAAAAACTCAATACCGAAAACCCTACCCCGGTCAGAGAATCTTTTATCTATCCTAAAAGTGTAGAGATAAATCAACATCTCTAGCGTCAAGAAAACTTCGGAGGTGAATTATATGGCACTTATACGTTGGGAACCTTTCAGAGAAGTAGAAAGCCTACAAAAAGAAATGAATCGCTTGTTGGACCGTATTGTGCCGACTGATGTAGGCAATGGCGAAAAAGTGGGGTTATCCTTCATCCCGGCGGCGGAAATGACCGAAACGCCAGAGGCAGTTCAGCTTAAACTGGAAATACCCGGTATGGAAGCCAAAGACCTCAATGTGGAAGTAACAGCCGATAGTCTGACCATTAATGGTGAAAGGAAATCGGAAATTAAAACCGAAGAAGAAGGGTTTACCCGCACTGAATTCCGTTATGGTAAATTCCATCGGGTTATTCCTCTACCGGTTCAGGTTGATAACACTAACGTGACTGCTGAATACAAAGATGGCATTCTCAACCTCACCCTCCCGAAAGCGGAAGAAGAAAAAAATAAAGTGGTGAAAGTGTCCATCAGTCCTACCATTGCTCAATGATGTAGCACTCATTGTCCGGTCTTGAGCGAAAGAGTTAACCTAGTCTGATTAAACCAAAGCGGGAGTATTAAATCATGCTTCCGCTTTTAGCTTCTTAACCTTTTAATTTAAAACTTCTAACACTGCTTGGGGTGATAATTTATCTTTAAACCAGATAACCTGAGCGGGTAGATTTTGAAATTTAACTCCAGCTTTTTCTAGATTTAACCGTTCCGACACGGCTAAAATTAGATTATTTGCTTGGGCCGATTTAACCTGTAAAAATTTCTTTTGTAGGTATTCTGGTCGCCAATAACCAACAATTTCGAGGAGAAAAACGCGACCATCGGGATGCACTAAACGGAAATCGGGAATCATCACTCCTCCGGGTAAAGGCACTAAATCCACTTCTCTTTCTAGTTGCCATTCAGTTTTTAACTGTAACCAACGTTTAGCGAAAGATTCCTCTAACATACTATCGTAGGGTTTACCCGGGGAATAGTGGGACACCAGACCACAGTTATCCTCTAAATTGAACTGTTGTTTTTTAATAGTTCCTGTATAGGAATCTTTATACTGTAATTGTGCCTTCAAATTCCAGTGAGTGACATGGAGTAAGGCAGGAATTAATTTAGCGATTTCAATGCCATAACGACTATTAGCTTTAAATAAACTGGTGGGACCATCGATAGTAATAGTAAATCCCGTGTCGGCATCCCCTTCGATATAAGTCATTAAACGAAATAGTTTTAGATAGCGAAAGAGATATTTATATTCTCCCGGATCATTGCGGTGGACGTTGATAATTAAATAACTGGCCCGATAAAAAATCCCTTGAATTTGCGAGAGGTTAAAACGATGAATTAGGTTTTCGGGGGTGGGAGCATCAAATTGAGTGAGAATTTTATTCTCCGCTAAATCAGCATAGAGTCCTTTTTCTAGAGCTACTGGAAAAATTTCTTGATTTAATTCTTGGCTGAGTTGCTGGGCAATTTTCTCCAGAATTAGCGATCGATTTTGGGGAATAGGAACAAAGTTGGCCGCTTGTTCAAAAACTCTTTTTCTTAATTCCTGTGGTTCTAAGGGACTAATAATCTCAAAGGTGGCAAAATGATTGGTTAACAGGTGAGCAAATCCCCGTTTAATTTTATAATCGGGACTGTCTCCCTCCAAGATTAGGAGTTTTTGGCTTAATTCTCCCTTAGTTTCACCGATACTTTCCTGAAAACAGGTGATTTGTTCTTTTGCGATCGCCAGATAATCGGGAGCGATCGGTAAGCGTTTGGGAATAATTGTCTCGCCATTTTGACGGGAAATCAATAAATCGGTCGGTAACATGGCAAACTAGAGAAGAATAGTCAGATGGGGAAAGGTGGGACGACAAGGAAAGGTCAAAACCCCAAAAATCCCCCGATTCTAACTATTTTGTTCGAGATAACGCTCTAAATCCTCGATCACACGGGTTAATTCTGCTTCTGTGGTTAAGCGCAGGCGATCGTCGCGAACCGTTAACAAAACTTTAGCCGAAAAAGGATTCGGATAAATATTGGGATTACAAAACACTTCCAGAAACACATCACCAGTGTGCTGATATTCCAGTGGTTTTTGGGGTTGGGGTTTACCTCCACTAGCGGCATTACTGGCGATCGCTTTTAGGCGATCAAGTAGAATATTAATTTCCCTTTGCAAATCCAGAGCAGCACTGGGACTGAAACGAAAAGTAACGGAACCTTGCAAGAGATTAAGAGTTAAAGGAATCATCGAAAATTTGGGTCTGAAACCCCGTCGTTCTACGACGGCTTTACTGTTAAATATTAGCACATTTACAAAATATATGCTAGAATGTGAGACATGGAAAAAGCCTATTCGTTTCGATTTTACCCCACACCAGAACAAGAGTCGCTATTGCGGCGCACGTTGGGCTGTGTAAGATTAGTTTACAATAAAGCTCTCCACGAACGAACACAAGCATGGTATGAAAGACAAGAAAGAGTAGGCTACGCTCAAACTTCTTCAATGTTGACCGATTGGAAAAAACAAGAAGAATTAGACTTTTTAAACGAAGTTAGCTGTGTACCTTTACAACAAGGGTTAAGACACCTACAAACAGCTTTCACTAATTTCTTTGCTGGTCGTACTAAGTATCCCAACTTTAAGAAAAAACATCAAGGAGGAAGTGCCGAATTTACCAAATCAGCCTTTAAATTTAAAGACAAACAAATCTATTTAGCCAAATGCACGGAACCCTTAGCGATTCGATGGTCAAGACAAATACCAGAACGCTGTGACCCAAGCACAGTAACAGTCAGATTACATCCTTCTGGACGTTGGCATATCTCAATAAGATTTGATGACCCAACGATTAAGCCTTTACCAGTAACAGATAAAGCCATTGGAATTGACTTAGGAATTAGTAGCCTTGTGATTACCAGCGATGGCGATAAAGTATCTAATCCTAAGTATTTTAAAAGGCATTATCGGAGACTGCGAAAGGCACAAAAAAGCCTTTCTAGAAAACAGAAAGGGTCAAAAAATCGGAAAAAAGCGAGAATCAAAGTAGCAAGGATTCACGCTCGAATCACCGATAACAGAAAAGACCATTTACATAAGCTAACCACTCAATTAGTTCGTGAAAACCAAACGATTGTAGTTGAGAATTTAGCCATCAAGAATATGGTCA
>NZ_JAPZSR010000450.1:0-5742 GCF_027531875.1 Microcystis sp. LE19-84.1B
AAAACCCAAACGTCAAGGTAAAGAATGTGGTCAACCGTTTGTGATCAATCCCACTAATAAAACCGTCTCTGACGAAACCAAACAATTAATTGATCAACTCTTGCTCGAACGAATTTCCTGACGAGGAATTGCTAGAGTAACAGGGGTAAGTTGGTCATGGTTACAAAATCATGACCCACTTTCCGCACTTCTTAACATTCAATTGATGATTTTTACTAATATATTGCTTAAAACCCATTGCCAGTAGGGACTATAGCTACAATGATTGATTTTTCTCAAGGTGAAGAATTGTAATTTTTTTTCTCAGAAAAAATCAATTATTGAAAATGTTCTCAATAGTAGTTTCTACAATGAAGGTTTTTCGTCAAAACATCTTGGGGAATGTAAAAATATATAAAAGTATATGAAGATGTGCGGAATGTCGGCTACAATGCCCAATTAGCAAAAGTTTCAGCTATCACCACTACAATAAAATCACTACCATCAGGATTTACTCTCGGAAAATTTCAATTGCCTGACTACAGTTCTAAAGCTTCGTAGATGTATAATTTGTTCAAAAAACCGACGGTGCTGAAGTGATAACTAGGTAAAGGGGGAGGGAACCATAATTCCGTTTGATAAACGCTGAAAATGACAAAATTCTTTCTAGTGGTGTGAGTGGCGATCGCTTCTTGTAAAAAAGGATGACCCGTATCCACCAACATTTTACAGTAACCCCGTAAGAGAGCTTGCACCTCGAGGGAAGCTTGCGCCCGAGCGCAGACATTATCCTTAAGATAGCTAGTTAACCTCTGGGAAGCGTATTGTTCGTAATCTTGACGATTAGGGTTAGTTGTCAGCAATATCCCCGCAATTCCCCCTAAAACCACTCCTAACACTATTCCCCCTAACCGCGCCAATTTCATAAGCTCTCAAATCATCACTCACTTACCCTAACCATAGCCTGAATTAGGATAAAAAACCTCTTGTCAACCATTCGTCTTGTGCTATACTTGAAAAGGTGTACGGCGAGCGTAGCCAAGTGGTTAAGGCAGTGGATTGTGGTTCCACCACTCGGGGGTTCAAGTCCCCTCGTTCGCCCTCTTTTCAAGGCTCGTTGATAATTAGGCTTTAAGGGGGTTGATTGGCACTTACCCGCTCAAATCCCCAATCAATTCGTTAACCTCAAAATAGTCTTTTTGTACTGATAAGTTTCGATGAGAACGGTCAATGTGTTGGCTAGACTGTATTTGAGACAATTGAGCAAATTCTCGCTTCCAGAAAGGAGCGAACGGTGAGTAATTAGGGTTGGCTGAATAAATCTGAAAACTTTGTTGGGTAACACTTTTAGACCTTTTGTCAATCAAAAAGTACCGGATATGGGAGTGATCGGGGCAAAATTCCGGGACTTTTTCCCTGAAAATTAGGTAATTGACCCCCTGAAAATGGCTAAAACCCCACACCCCACACCCCACACCCCGCACCCTGTCCCCAGGAAAAACTTTTTGCCGCAAACCCTACTTACCGGTTAAGACGGCACTGGAGAAGCGGAGTAGCGATAACGTGATAGTTTAGATCCGAGCGGTAATATGATGTTAGAACAATAATGACCAGAGTAAATCCGAAGTTAATTATTCATGGGGGAGCGAGTTCCCTAGAGGACAAAGGTGGTTTAGAATCAGTACGCGATTCTCTCCGGGGGATTGTTAAGAATATTTACAACCTCCTTGACAATGGTGCGAGTGCTGTGGAGGCGGTGACAAAAGGATGTATGTTACTGGAGGATGAACCGCGATTTAATGCTGGGACTGGTTCGGTGGTGCAATCGGACGGTCAGGTGCGAATGAGCGCAGCCTTGATGGATGGTCGTCGCCAGCGTTTAAGCGGTGTCATTAACGTCTCGCGGGTACAGAATCCCATTAGCCTCGCTCAATTTCTCCAAAGTCAAGAGGATCGCATTCTCTCGGAAATTGGAGCTGCAGATCTGGCCAGAGAATTACAAATTCCCCTCTATGATCCCCTAACCGATTATCGGATTCAAGAATGGATGGAGGAAAGAAAGACGAACTTTAATCGCAAAATGGCCCGTTTATTCGCCGACTCCTCAGCGCAACGGGGAACTATCGGGGTGGTGGCTCTCGACCAGCAAGGAGACATCGCCGCCGGAACTTCTACCGGAGGTAAGGGACTAGAAAGAATCGGTCGCGTTAGTGACAGTGCCATGCCGGCCGGCAATTATGCGAATCCATGGGCGGGCGTAAGTTGCACGGGAGTCGGGGAAGATATTATTGATGAGTGTTTAGCCGCTAAGGTGGTCATTCGCGTCAGCGATGGTTTTTCCCTCGCCGCTGCCGTGGAGAAATCGATGCGCGAATCCCAAACTAATGGTCGGGATCTGGGCATGATTTCCCTTGATCGTCAGGGTAATATTGTTTGGGGGAAAACGGCGGAAATTCTCTTGGCTGCCTATCATGACGGTCAGGCGATCGGTGATACCCTAGAATGGCACGGTGAAAACGCGGGTTTAATCGGTCATGTCGCCGTCGGATAGTGGAACAAACTGCGATCGAGCCTAGTCTTTTCGGTTAATCTGTACAAGATACTTCTTCTCGAAAATCTCCGTGTGGCAATACATTATTCCTATTTTTGACCCCGATGTGAAAAACTGGTCAGCCGAAGCGCGATTATTGCGCTGGATGACTTTCTTGTGGCTCCTAGTCGGGTTAGTCGTGCTTTTTTCCGCTTCCTACGCTCTGGCTGACAGTCGCTTCGATAACGGACTATACTATTTTATCCGCCAATTAATCTGGCTTTGGATTGGCTTAATTGGCTTTAATTTCCTAGTGCGATTGCCGATCGAGAATCTGCTCAAAATTGCACCCTGGATGATTTTATTAGTTTTAGGATTAATTTTGATCACTCTTATCCCTGGTTTGGGAGCTAATATCAACGGTGCCACCCGTTGGATTAAAATCGGGCCGATTCTCTTGCAACCGTCGGAATTTATGAAACCGTTTCTCGTCCTGCAAGGAGCGGCGGTTTTCGGTGGCTGGCCGCGTTTAAATGTCAATCAACGGTTAACTTGGATCGCTATTTTTGGGCTAATTCTAGCCGGCATTCTCTTACAACCTAACTTGAGTACCACTGCTCTGTGTGGTATAACTCTCTGGCTGATCGCTCTTGCCTCCGGTCTGCCTTTATCCTACATGACCAGCACCGCTTTACTGGGTGTAACTATGGCTGTGGTTAGTGTTACTTTCCGCGAATACCAGAGAAAACGGATTTTATCTTTCTTAGACCCCTGGCAGGATCCCCGGGGTGATGGTTATCAATTAGTGCAGAGTTTACTGGCGATCGGTTCTGGCGGAACCACCGGCAGCGGTTACGGTTTATCCCAACAAAAATTATTTTATCTACCCTTCCCGGATACGGATTTTATTTTCGCTGTCTTTGGTGAGGAATTTGGTTTTATTGGCGGTATTTTACTGTTAATCATGCTATTTCTCTACGCTACTCTCGCCCTGATCGTGGCGGTTAAATGTCGTCATCGCATCAAAAAATTAGTGGCGATCGGGGCGATGGTAATTTTGATCGGTCAATCCCTGTTAAATATCGGTGTGGCCACTGGTTCTTTACCCACTACCGGCTTACCTTTCCCCCTCTTTAGTTATGGCGGCAGTTCCAGTTTAGCCAGTCTCTTTTTAGCAGCCCTCTTAATCCGGGTGGCTAGGGAAGAAAATGACAGCCTAGAACGCCAGACTTGGCAGAAGGGTGCGGGGAGCAGGGAGAAAAAGCTGATGGCTGACGGCTAAAAAGCTCAATACTATCTCCTGACTTGAAAGAGGTTGTGGGGTGTAGGAAGGAAACCTCTTTCATCTGTGGGGGTGAAAATTTTTTCATCGGGACTGACTTCTCACCCAATTCCCTGGCCAAACCCTAGAAATCATCGAAAATTTTGGGTCTGAAACCCCGTCGTTCTACGACGGCTTTACTGTTAAATATGAGCATCGTTTACGAAATATATGCTAAAATGTGAGGTATGGAAAAAGCCTATTCGTTTCGATTTTACCCCACACCCGAACAAGAGTCGCTATTGCGGCGCACTTTGGGATGAAAAATGACGCTAAAATTATCGATCTCGTCATCCGGCTGTTCTTTCTCGGCCTGTTGTTATTTGCTGGTTTTACCCTGCTGCGTCCCTTCCTAACCATGATCCTCTGGGGAGCAATTCTGGCGATCGCTTGGTATCCGCTCTTTCTCTGGTTAAAAAAGTTACTCGCTGGCCGAGCGAAACTGGCCGCAGTTCTCCTCACCCTAATTTGTCTAGGGATCATTATCGGTCCGGTGAGTGCCATCGCAGCGGTTCTGGCCGGTAATCTGCGAACGCTGGCCGAATATATCGATACTGGTGCGGCGGTGATTCCCCCTCCCCCCACCGATGTGGCCACCTGGCCGCTAATCGGCGAAAGGATTGCGAGTCTCTGGCAGCAGGCATCGGATAACACGGGTCAATTTTTTCAACGCTTCGAGCCACAATTAAAAGAACTGGGGAAAATTTCCCTTTCCCTAGCCACCAGTACTGGTCTGACGGTGCTGAAATTTATCGTCTCAATTGTGATTGCGGCGGCCCTCACCCTCTCCGCTAAAAATCTGACTCACCTGATGAACCGGTTAGCGGAAAAGATTGCCCCAGGTCGAGGCATCGCGCTGGCCAGTCTGACCGCCTCCACCGTCCGCAATGTTAGCCGCGGTATTATTGGCGTTGCCATTATCCAGAGTCTTTTGATCGGCATCGGTTTAGTCACGGTGGGAACGCCTGCGGCCGGTTTATTAACTTTCCTCACCCTAATTTTGGGCATTCTCCAAATTGGCCCCGGTTTGATTGTCTTGGGGGCGCTCATTCACGCTTGGGTAACACTACCTAATTCCATCGCCCTCTTGTTTACAATCTGGATGATTCCCGCCACCTTGGTGGATAATTTCCTCAAACCGATCTTAATGGGGCGCGGCCTGCCCATTCCCATGGTGGTGATTCTGCTGGGGGTGTTCGGGGGAGTGATCGCCTATGGGATTATCGGTTTGTTCGTCGGGCCGGTTCTGCTCGGTCTCTGCTACGAGTTAGTCAGGGCTTGGATTGGCGAGGATAGCCCCGAACCGGTGGCAAATAGCCATGATCAGCCAATCTAAAGGCTGATAGATCTAATTTTTACCTTAATCTTTCCAGGGAACTTAAGTAGTCGTGCAAAATTAATTTCCTAGTCGAGACTCCGAGACTCCGAGACTCCGAGACTCCGAGACTCCGAGACTCCGAGACAGCTATTAGGTATCGGATTTGGGTTTTCAGTTCTCTGTTTGCTCACATCAGCAGAAGTCTTAGGGACTTCCAGAGAATAAAATACCCAACAAAAAAATAGAAAAGTGTTTTTTTGAAAAAGTAATTATTTTTGTTTAGGAAAACAAAGAGTCTCCCATTACAACCTATTTTTCCGAAAAAATAGGCAGCACAAACTTTTATACTTCCGAGCTTTTTCGAGTATAACAAGGACAAGTTAAAGAATCAAAGACAGTTTTTAGCTAACCATCTTAGTTAACTACAAACTAGGTCTTATCATAATAGATATAAATAAACCATTGTCCCAAATCGGGAAAGTCTTGATTCGTTGATTCTGTGAGACGTTCGATTTTTTCTTCGATTTTTTCCCTGGCTTTTTTAGTAAGCTTTACTCCTTTTTCATAAGTTTCAGTAATCAACTTAACAATCGG
>NZ_JAPZSR010000192.1:0-17849 GCF_027531875.1 Microcystis sp. LE19-84.1B
AAATGGGGCGAAAGTCTGTGGACTCTGTGTAAGACAGTACATGGTTTTTTAACTGTGGTATGCGACGGTGGTGGAAGCAGAAACTTAAATCGTGAGGTTTAGGAATCGCCGCACTTTTAGGGCGGCGAGGATGTCAAAATAAGAATAAGTAATGTAAATTTTCTTAGAATCAGCCCCCATGCGTGTAATTCTCATGACCGGTAAAGGAGGCGTGGGTAAAACCTCCGTCGCCGCCGCTACAGGACTCCGCTGCGCCGAACTTGGCTATAAAACCCTAGTTCTCAGCACCGATCCCGCTCACTCTCTCGCTGACAGTTTCGATCTCGAATTAGGTCACGATCCTCGTTTGGTACGTCCCCATCTTTGGGGGGCAGAATTAGATGCACTAATGGAATTAGAAGGCAACTGGGGCGCAGTAAAACGTTACATTACTCAGGTATTGCAAGCTAGGGGTTTAGATGGAGTGCAAGCGGAAGAATTAGCGATTTTACCCGGAATGGATGAGATTTTCGGCTTAGTTCGCATGAAACGCCATTACGATGAGGGTACTTATGATGTGTTGATTATCGATTCCGCACCCACGGGGACAGCTTTACGATTGCTGAGTTTGCCAGAAGTGGGCGGTTGGTACATGAGAAGATTTTACAAACCTTTACAGGGAATGTCGGTGGCATTGCGACCACTGGTGGAACCTTTTTTTCGACCGATCGTCGGTTTTTCCCTGCCGGACAAGGAAGTTATGGATGCTCCCTACGAGTTTTATGAGCAGATCGAGGCTTTAGAAAAGGTTTTGACCGATAATACTCAAACCTCGGTACGTTTGGTGACAAACCCCGAAAAAATGGTGATTAAGGAGTCTTTACGCGCCCATGCCTATCTAAGTCTCTATAATGTTTCCACCGATTTGATTATTGCCAATCGGATTATTCCCGACAAAGTAACCGATCCTTTCTTTGCTCGTTGGAAAGAAAATCAACAGGGTTATAAACAGGAAATTTACGATAATTTTCATCCTTTACCAGTTAAGGAAGTTCCTCTCTACTCCGAGGAAATGTGTGGTTTACCCGCTTTGGAAAGACTGAAAGAAACTCTTTTTGCTGGGGAAGATCCGACGAAGGTTTATTACCAAGAAAACACCATTCGGGTAGTTCAACAGGAAAATAATTACAGTCTGGAATTATATTTACCCGGCATACCCAAGGAACAGATACAACTCAATAAAACTGGAGATGAGTTAAATATTCGCATTGGGAATCACCGTCGTAATTTAGTCTTACCCCAAGCTTTAGCAGCCCTGAAACCTTCCGGAGCAAAAATGGAAGATGATTACCTGAAAATCTCTTTTAGCAACGTGGTGAAAGTGTAATTTCCCCAGAGTAGGTGGGGAAGTGGGAAGTGGGAAGTGGGGAAGTGGGGAATTTCAACTAAAACCCTAAAACCCCATCACCCCATCACCCCATCGCCCCATCACCCTAAAACCCCATCACCCTAACACCAGACAATTGACTTTTTCAACAAACCCTACTGATGATTTTCCCAGAAAAATCAAGAGAGCAGTCTTTTTTCTAACCATGCCAGGACACTTTCAACATCTGCCACTTTTTCTCCTTCAGGTACAGGTGGACGTTGTATCATGACCACGGTTATTCCCAACTCTCTAGCGGCGATAATTTTGGCGTAGGTGGCATCACCGCCGCTATTTTTACTCACGATCGCCCCAATCTTATATTCTTGTAAAAGAGAGCGCTCTGACTGCAAGGAAAAAGGCCCCCGTTCCAATAATAATTTTCCAACCGGTACGATGGCATCTGGTTCCGGAGGGTCAATCATCCGCATCAAAAACCAGATATTTTTTAGATGTGCATAACTTGCCAGTTCTTGCCGACCAATAGTGAGAAATATCCGCGGCGCTAACCCAGGTAAAATATTCGCCGCAGCTTGATTGTTTTCTACTTCAATCCAATTATCTCCAGATACTTTTTCCCAGGCTGGACGACTTAACATTAATCGAGGAATACCACAATCCGAGGCGGCTTGAGCGGCATTAAAGGAAATTTGTGCGGCAAAGGGATGGGTAGCATCAATTAAACAATCAATGCCTTCTTGCCGCAGATAATTGGCTAACCCAGTGGCACCACCAAACCCCCCCCGACGAGAAGGAGTTGTGAGAGTAATCGGTTCTCTCGTGCGACCGGCAAAGGAAGCGATGGCATCTATACCCGGAATTGCCGCAATTTTAGCCGCTAATGCCGCCGCTTCCCCCGTTCCCCCTAAAATCAGCACTCTTTTATTTTTAGTCATCTAGCAATTGCCCAAAGGTTAACTAATTTTCCATCTTCCCACTGGCTCTCTTGGGTGGGTAAAGGAACAAACCACAAAGACACAAAGAACACAAAGATCGATTAACCATCTCTGCCATTACTAGGGTTTTTAACGCCTACCTACTTAAGACTTTTGCTATAGTTCTAGAAGAGGGCTAAAAAAATAGCAAACTAAGGAAATTTCTCCTTTGCTAGTTTTGCCGTGAACAACTATGTTAAAAAAAGTCAATTATCTGCGATCGCTATCCTGTTTCCTCGCTATAATCCTCTGGAGTAGTCCTCTCGGGATTAACTCTAGCCTCGCTGTCAATGATAATTGTCAACTCTCCGAATCGGAAATCAAACAACAAGAAAATCTGCGTCAAACTTCCCCCCAAGAATATAACATTTTATTGCAGAAATATGCTGAACAATTGCGCTTTTGTCGTTCCCGACACTGGTTACAGGAACAAGCGATCTGGTTACGTCTTTACTCCTGTGATACCCGTCCCGGATCGATAGAAAGTATCCTCGATCGCATCGTGGCCAAAGGTTATAATATAGTTTATCTGGAAGTTTTTGCCGATGGTCAAGTCTTGTTACCTCCTAACAATAATCCCACGGTTTGGGATAGCGTGATTAAAAATCCCGGTGCTGGAAATGTGGATTTATTAGCACAGGCGATCGAACAGGGACATAAACGCGGTTTAAAGGTATATGCTTGGTTATTTAGCCTCAATTTTGGCTATGCTTATAGCTTAAAACCCGAGCGACAGGAGGTGTTAGCACGCAATGGTAAAGGACAGGATAGCACCTCTTTTGTCGATGATCGATCCCAAACTTTTGTCGATCCCTACAGTAATCAAGCGCGACAGGATTATTTAATTCTCCTAGAAGCCATTTTACAACGTCGTCCCGATGGAGTTTTATTTGATTATATTCGCTATCCGAGAGGAACAGGAGTCGATTCCGTGGCTGATGATGTCAAAGATTTATGGATTTTTAGTCCAGCATCCCGACAAGCTTTAATTAATCGAGGATTGAATAATAAGGGCAAATTTTTAATCGATCGCTATCTGACTCGTGGTCAAATTTCCCCCCATGATATCGTCGAAGCAGATCGCCTTTATCCCCAAGAAACCGCCCCTCTTTGGCAGGGTAGAATCCCCTTAGAAGAGGAGATGAAACAATCAGTTAAAAGTCGTTTTGATCGCCTCAAATTAGAACTTTGGTTCCTAGCGGTTGCCCATGCTGCCCAGGGTGTAATTGATTATATTAGTTATTTTTCTGCCCTAGTGGAACGTCAGGGAATTCCCGCCGGAGCAGTGTTTTTTCCCGATGGGAATCGTCTTGTGGGTAATCAAGGTTTTGATTCCCGTTTACAAGCTTGGGATAGTTTTCCCCCTTCCCTAGAATGGCATCCCATGTCCTACGCTAATTGTAACGATACTACCTGTGTAGTTAATCAGATCACAAGAGTAGTGGCAAGCAGGGGAAATCAAACTCCTGTTATCCCAGCTTTAGCGGGTTTATGGGGACAACCCTATAACAATCGTCCCCCCTTAGAAGTGCAAATGGCAGCGATTCGCCTAGCTTTTCCCAGTATAGATAGTATCAGTCATTTTGCTTTTTCTTGGCAAGAACCACAATTCGATCGAGCCAGAAGATTTTGTCAAATGTAACCCCATTTACACCTCCACTTTCACTTCCTCTGTCTCTGTTTGTTCCTGTAGTGGGGGGACTATCAAAGGCGGCAGTTCCGGTTCGGCGGTGTTGAGAGTCGGTGTAATATCGACGTAGTTAATCACCGCCCCTAAAATTTTCACTTCCGCTTCTGTTAACTGGTCAGTGGCTTCACTCAAGAGACTAGAACGAGTTATGCCCTGGCGCGTTACCAGAATAATCCCGTCCGCTAGTTCTTCTAAGAGAAGGGCATCATTACAGCTAGACAGAGAAGGAGTATCGACAATCACCAGATCGAAACGGCCGCGAGAATCTTTGAGAATTAATTGTAATTCGCTCGATTCAATGATAGCTGCCGCTTGTTTTTGCGGACCGGGACTAGGCAAAATGGAAAGGTTTTCAATATTTGGGGCCAGCCGGATCGATTTACTTTTTGCCCCGTAGTAAAGTAGGGGTTCTCGGAAAGAATTGGGATCGGGAGTGACTCCGATTTCTTCGGCCTTAGAGGGACTTCTCAGATCTCCTTCTACTAAGAGAGTCCGTCGGCCCGCTAAAGATGCTGCGATCGCCAGATTATAGGCAGTGGCGGTTTTCCCCTCTCCGCCAGTAATACTGGTGACAACAACCACTTTCACCGTTTCGCCGCCGCCAACAAGTCGCAGGGTACTGCGTAAACGTTCGTAGTAGGGGAGATAATTGGCATTAGCATCGGCGAGAATCGGCTCGATTTCCTCGCCCTCTAAATTCCGGACAATGGGCAATTGTCCTAAGAGTAGTATATCCCGACTAACCAAAGCTTCCCGCAATTCTTGGGGACTGTGCAGGCGATCATCGATCACTGCTAACAGGAGAATCGTACCCAATCCGGCTAAAGTTCCCAAACCAGCACCCACCAAGAGAATCAAGGTACGATTCTTGCGGTTAAACACCTGTTCGATCGGTTGAGCAACCGGCGGTTGGGCGACGGTGAGACTACCCACGGTTTCCGCTTCTGCGGCCTGAGCATCCACCAGAGCATTAAGAATATTCTCGTAGATACCCCGTTGAAAGGCGACAGCTTGGGTTAAACGAGCTTGCTGTAGCTGTTTATCGGGGAATTTCTCGTATTGGGAGCGTAATTGCTGTTCCTGAGTCACCAAGGACTCTAATTGTTTCATTAAACCCTCGCGCTGGGTTTGCAGGGTGACTAATTGAGCCGCTAGTTGTTGACGGGTGGCATCGAGATTACTTTGCTGACGGATGCGACTGCTGGGAAGAGCGGTAAGAACGCCATCTTTTCCGATCACCTCGGCGGCTCTTTTTTGTAAGAGAGATTCGTTAACTTGCTGTTGTTTGCGTAATTTAACGACGGTGGGATGTTCGGGACGTAAATCCTTCTGTAGTCGCTCCAATTGGGCTTCCGTGTCCAAGAGCTGCGCTCGGATACTGGCAATAATCGGGTCGGCACTAAGGGCCGAGGAGGTGTAAGCTTGATCGGGGGTTAAATCGAGTTGTTTACTCAGACTATCAATTTGTCCTTGAATGCCTTGCAGTTCTAGGCGAATTTCTCGCTGTTGCTGTTGACTACTGGTGATAGCGGTGAATAAACTCCCGTCTTGAATCGCCAATAAATCTGAACCCTGGGTACTAATGTAGCGATAAAACTTTTCTTCGGCTCTGGTTAAATCTTTTTGGACTTCTTTGAGTCGGACACTGAGAGCTTCTATGCGGGCGCGTAACTGGGAAGTATTCAGCCAGCGACTGTATTCCACCATTTCCTTCATCAAGGTTTCGAGAATTAACTCCGCCTTGGACTGGGAGTCGGCCGTTAACTCTAAAAGTACCTCTTGGGGTTGGTCGGTTTCTCGAGACCGATTGCTATTATTGTTTTGTCCCTCCACTTCACCGGGGAAGGTGATTTTTAAATCTTGATCGCGAATTTTAACCATCTGTTCCTGATTAAATTGCAATTTTTTGGCCGCATTGACCAATACCCGGGGAGACAGCAGTAAATCGCGATCAATAGCCCGCCCTTGTTCTTGCAGTTGGGTTCCTGTACTGGTAAAAGCCGGCGGCGGCACCCGGTAGGCCAATTGTCCCACCGCCCGATAAAAGGTGGGGGGTTTCTCAGGATCGGGTAGGAAAGCAAAGATCACAGAACCGCCTAAACAGACGAGGAAGACGAATATTCCCACAAATTTGTTCTGATCTAGCGAGATGAGAAATCGTTTTACAATTGGTAGAGCCATAGCTTTTTAATATATTCCCAGATTCTTTACATTTTAGCGGTCAAGAGTTATTCTCGGCCTTGAAATCCTAGCTTATGAAGTTGTGTTAAGGAGTGAAGGGAGCCAGTTGCCCCTCAATTATCGGAAGTTATCGAATTGATTGCTAATGTTGAGAATTGTATTGGTAAAACTGGAAAGATCGCGGATGGGTTGAGTAATGATATTAAAAGCGGCGAAAATTTCCCCTAATAGGGTGCGGGTGACGATAATTACGTCTTGATCTTCTAAGGGAACATTTTGGGAGATATCTCCCCTAACTGCCGCTATCGGACTCAAAGTTTGACTAACAATTCCCCCTTTGGCACTGTCAAAACGTAGCAGGGACACTTCATTGACATTAATCCGCAGGCGATCGGAAACCGGTAAACTAGCCACCACATCGAGGAAGGTACTGCCACTGGGAATCGAAACATTTCTCAGGGAAATTCCCGAAGGAAGTGAGGGAGCTAAAACCCTGATGGTAATATTCTGCTGGGTGAGGGTGGTTCTAGCCACCAGGGTGCGATTATATCCCGTTTCTTGGCCTACTTCCAGCTTGGAAACAATCACCGCATCGCCCCCTTGCAGACGCAGATCTGGCAAGCGGTCTCCTTTAACTAAGGGAGTATAAAGGTCAAGTTTCTCCTCTAATACTGTACCATCGACTAAAACCCGACGGACAACGATCGAACGCAGATCTGCTCTGGGGGTGCCGCCACCCGCCGCCAAAAGTACCTGCGCTAGGGGAGTATTAGGAGCAACACTATAAAACCCCGGTCGCTGTACCTCTCCCAGAATGGTTAACTGGACGGGACGGGCAGTGGTTAAAACAGCAATCACTTCCGGTTCCTCCCGCAGGTATTTTCGCCCCAATTCGAGGCGGATCTTAGTTTGCACTTCGTCTAAAGTCAAGCCCAGCACCGGAATACGCCCTAAAATCGGCACCAGAAAATTCCCATCGGGATCCACTGGCCCCGTGGAATTAAATTCGGGAAAATCGGGAACCGAGACAGTAATTTGATCGCCGATATCAAGTCGATAGGCCTGAATTTGTCGGGATTGGGAATTATTGGGAGAGTAAGCCGGTGGACTATAGCCGGTAGGGGGAATCGTGTTTTCAGGAAAGGTGGGATTAGGCGGTTCGGGGGGCAAAAATTCCAACCCAGTTCCGGGTTGAGTCTGGGGTATGGACAAAGAACCCTGGGCCTTGAGGCTCTCGGAGGGAATTACCCAGAAGAATCCTGTCAGACTAAACCCTGATAAGGCTATGGCCCCGGTTCTGAAGAAACTAACTGGCAAAAACTTGTTGAGCATTGGTGGAATCATACAGACAGATATATCAATTTATTTTCTGAGAGTTATCTAGTGGGAGAGGAACAAAGAAGCCATTAAGGACTAGAAAAGTGCCTTGAGCTAGTTTTTTCAAAGAGATGGTTGGGAGCAGCAAAATCACTTTTCTTTTTTGGTCTCAGGCAGAGAAGTTAATTGACTTAAGACATTTTGTTCTAAGTAACTTTGAACTTCCGCGGCGAGATTGAGAGCAAAGGGAGTGAGAGTTTGCAGTTCTTTCGTCGGTTCTAAGGGAATCAGCAAGGAAACGGCTATCCAGGGTACTCTCTGTCTTTTTAATTGCGCCCATTGGTCAAGCCAATACCAAACAGAGGGATCGTAATGACCACCACCTAGCCAAGCATACCATTGCACCACGGCAAAGGTATTTTGTGTCCAAGCACGATAGAATCTGGCCGTGGCCTTTCCTCCCGACTGGGTGGGAATTGATAGCTCGGTTGTTTCCCCCTGATTCCAATGACTAATCGAATTGATATCCGACCATTCTAATCCCGGTTGATTTTTATAGTAGTCCTGTGGCTTTAAAAGCACGGTGATCCTCTTGCCATCGGGACTTTCCACCACTTGTACCGACCATTTTCCCTCACCGATTTGGCCTTGGCTCTGGTCGATGGTTTTCAGGTCAGACAACTCGACTCCCGATTTTTGGATGACCCGCATTTTCTGAATATTAGCGATTCTCGGTTGATCTGCCCAAGACCAATGGCCAGAAATTAAATTGGGCAGGATACCGCCTAAAATCAACAGCAGCAGCAGGCACAACAGCAGTAAATAATTACCCGGGAGCTTTTTTTTGACTTTATCTAACACTAAAGTTACCTCGGCTGGAATTTTTTGACTAATCATCCTGGTTACTTTCCCCTTGAGCTAGGGACTGTTTCTTGACCGCCTCGCGATACTGCATGATTTGGAAGACCAAAAAGATGAGTAATAACATAAAGACGGAGTATAAATCACCCCCCCAGCTATCGTGGAGTAATTTAAAGTTTTCCTCTTGTCCTGTGCCGTGAAACCAGGCTAAAAGCGCGTTACGAATGATATTAGCCCCGACACTAATTCCCAAGGCACTGAGGAGCATAAAGCAGGTTTTGCGACCGTTTTCGATGGTATTAGTCCAATGGAGCAGCAGCAGCGTGACGTAAAGACTGGTGAATAACATTTTCAGCCCTGCACAGTAGGGAGCGACTTCCACCATCCTACCTTCCACCGCTATATAGACACCGTCAACGGAGACATCTAAGCCTGCTTGCTGGAGAATAAAACCAGCGCAAGCAGCAATAAAAACCTGTAGGGGTAGGGTATAGGGAGTGATCAGGTAGGGTATGGGATTAGGAGTCGCTAAAGCTGTTAAAAGTAGGGGAAATCCCTGTAATTTAAAACCTTCCGTTCCTTTTAACCAGAGACAGATTCCCGCTAAAATAATCGGGAAAGACATACTAACCCAAAGAGAGGAACCGAGGAGATAAAAAATCGCTCCTAGGGTTAACAAAAACGCTCCGAGGGGATGGGAGCGATCTTCGAGGCGTTGCCATTTTTTGCGATTCTGCCAGACAATATAGGCGGCGTAGGGAAGGCCAATCAAGCCGTGGCTAAAGTATTCGTGTTCGATGCTGATCGATTTATTCAGCCAACCATCATACCAATGAAAGATCACCGGACCATAGATAACCGCCAAGAAACCGATAATCAGCCAAGATTGCCGATTTTTCTGGGAGACGGGGGATAGGGAAGGACTAATACCCATAGGACAGAGCGATTTAGTGACAAATTCTGAATTTATGTTACCCGATGATCGCAGTGATCTGTTCAACCACGATGTCAATTTGCTCCTCGCTGATACCGGGGTACATGGGCAGAGAGACAATTTCTTCACAGAGAGTCTCTGCATGAGGAAAGTCTCCCTGTTGATAACCCAGGTAGCGATAGGCCGGTTGCAGATGACAAGGAATCGGATAATGAATGCCGGTTTGAATACCGACGGCAGTTAATTGTTCTTGTAGTTGTTGGCGAGGGACGGGACAATGGGCAAGGAGGCGAATAACGTAGAGATGATAGACATGACCGGTCTCGGTTTCGTCTCGTATGGGTAAAATGCCCTTATCGGCTAAAGGAGCCAAAAGCCGGTCGTATTGTCTTGCCGCTCGCTGACGGGCCCGATTCCAGCCTTCCAGATGGGGTAATTTAACATTTAAAATGGCGGCTTGTATGCTGTCTAAACGGCTATTAGTGCCGATATCGGTGTGAAAATACTTGCTCGGTGCGCCATAATTTCTTAAACTACGGGCTTTTTGGCTAATTTCGGGATCATTGCTCACTAACATTCCGCCATTGCCAAAAGCACCTAAATTTTTACTGGGATAAAAACTAAACCCCGCCGCCACACCGACACTGCCGGCGCGATAACCTTCTCTACTGGCTAAATGGGCCTGGGCCGCATCTTCAAAGATGGTCAGATTATGGCTGCGGGCAAAATCCTCTAATTGTTGGGGTGATACCATCTGTCCGTACAGGTGTACGGGTAGAATGGCGCGGGTGTTGGGGGTAATTTTTTGGGCGGCCGCCGCGAGGTCAATTAAGGCCGTATCGAGGTGACAATCAACTAAAACTGGTTTGGCTCCCGCTTGAATAACACCCATGAGGGTAGCGACAAAGGTATTAGCGGGGACTAGCACTTCATCCCCGGCACCGATGCCGTAAGCTTGTAAAGCCAGGGCAAGAGCAGCAGTGCCAGAAGCGACTCCCACAGCATACTCGACTCCGCAAGCTTGGGCAAAGGCGGTTTCAAATTCGGCTAAAGCTTGGCCTAAAACAAAATCTCCTCGGTCGATAACTGTTTGGATTGCCTCGGCAATTTTTGCTTGTAGGGGCTGATTTTGCCAAGTTAAATCAACAAAGGGAACTTTGATTAAATGGGAATTCATCTATTGCTTGTTTAGGGAGATATTATTAAGTATTCAAGAGACTAGCATAGGTTTGATCAAGTTGTCTAGATTTGTAGGCTCTCTTGTCCTTGTGTTCTTTGTGCCTCTGTGGTTTATCCTTAATCCTTCTGGGATAACCTGAGAAAAAGTATAGGCTAGGCTAGATTCTAACCCAGCTAAACCAAGAGAGCCGATTGGTATTCAGGGGGTTTGGCCTTGACTTGGCCAAAAGAATCAAGTTGACTGCCTAGCTATTTATTTTTGCCGCCAAACTTTGAAGATAATTACTAAGTGGGTGGGTGGAATTAAATATAAGATGAACGTAGGTTGGGTTGAAGCATGAAACCCAACGCCTCAACGGATTTAGTATAAGAAGTTAAGAACGGGAAAAGGCCAAGAGTTTTCCCGGTTTGATAAAAAGAGAGATTAATATTAAATATTTGTAAAGTTTTTTGCCTAAGTTACCTTTCTGTGGTATGCAAATCTTTACTGCTCCGATTCGGGGGTTTCTTGGGAGGTGTCATCGTTGTTGGTTTCTCGCTGGGGACTTGCGCTTTGATAATGTACCATTTATGGCTTGTCTGATTCTTCTACAGAGCGACTGTCTGGCTGGGATATTATTCCTACGCAGGTCCCCTGGGTTATTGCTGAGGTCGAGGTCTTGCAGGGAGGTGAGTTGAGCGAGCGCTTCTGGAATCTCCCTGATTTGGTTATTGTAGAGGTAGAGGTTTTGCAGGGGGGTGAGTTGAGCGAGCGCTTCTGGTATCTCGCTGATTTGGTTATTGTTGAGGTAGAGGTATTGCAGGGAGGTGAGTTGAGCGATTTCGGGGGGAATTTCTGTTAAGTTTCTGCCGTACAGATGTAACGCTCCTTTGTCCTTTGCCCGTTGAATTAACTCTAATACTACCTGTGCTGTCATTGACCATTCCCCCGCTACTATATTTACTCCATTTTGGCAAAAGTATCGGGTTAATACAACTGGTTGAGACCTCATCAGCTTGAGTTGAGTTTCTGGAGAGTGAACTGAAAACTCGCATCTGATAAGCTGCCCGCGCATTTAAATTGCTTGTTGAGACGAGGCAAGAGGCAACCCCCCCAACCCCCCCGACATCGGGGGGGCAAGAGGTAAGACCCCCTCGACATCGGGGGGCAAGGGGGGGTCAGCTAATCTAAGCATAGGCGGTTAAGATACGTCTTAGCTTAACCGATAACTGAGTGACTAAAGTTGAGAATTCCCTTAAGATAAAGTAAATAAGTGTAAAGAAACTGAAAGTTAGCCTACACCCTTGCTGAAAAAATTCTCATTGTCTAGAAGTGCTATGCTCAATCGTTTTTGCCGAGGAATCTCGATCGCTCTTGTCATTGGTGTCATTAGCTGTCTGGGTTGGATTATCTGCCCAAATCAAGCTCTAGCGGTGAATAATCCCGAATTACTGCCCAATGAAACCACTCCGATCGTTGATTTAGCCAATTATCTACCCGCAAAACAGGAAGAGGCATTAATCCAAGATATCGAGACATTTCAAGGGGAAACCGGCTGGAAAATGCGAGTTTTAACCCAATATGACCGCAGCCCTGGCCGAGCAGTGATTAATTTCTGGGGATTGGATGATAAAAGTATTCTCCTAGTGGCCGATGGTCGCGGCGGTAATCTACTATCTTTTAGTATTGGTGATGCCGTCTATGAATTTTTACCCCGCACTTTTTGGATCGAATTACAGGCCCGTTTCGGTAATATGTATTTTGTCCGGGAAAATGGCGAAAATAACGCGATCGTACAATCCTTAGACACGGTAAAAGGCTGTTTAGTTAAAGGTGGTTGTGCGGTGGTCCCCGGTTTACCGAGGGAACAGTGGATTTTAACTTTAATTACCTCAATTGTCGGCGGTTTAGTCTTCGGTTTTGCCGGTATTCCTCGCAAAGAAGGACAGGTTTTCGCTTGGCAATGGGTTTTAATTGTCTCTCCCCTCTGGTTTATCCTCTTTGTTGCTTTTGGCATCGGACCGGTGGTTACTCGCACCAGTGAATTACTGCCCCTTTTCCGCAATTTAATCGGTTTTACCCTTGGAATTTTAGTCGCCTATCTTTCCCCTCGTTTTAATTCCCTCAACGCCTCAAAAACCTAAAAATTAGCGGCTTTTCAGTGATCAGTAATCAGTAATCAGTGAAAAGAAAGTAGCGAAGTTTTTACCTATAAGGGACTTGCGTGGGAATAATATCCCAATCGATCGGAGGGCGCAAGCATTGCGCCCCTACAGTAACGGATTTTGTCCACAATGTAGGGGCGAACTGCGTTCGCCCAAAAGGTACATTATCAAAGCGCAAGTCCCTAACGGATAGCTGACGGCAGCCCCTTATGGTTCGATCGATCTAGCTCTGTTACAATTAGAAACATTGTGGAGTGAGTGAGATAACGTTTATGTGGGTTAATACTCAAAGTGAGATTATTAGTAAGGTTTTGCCGCCAGCAGTACGTCTGTTCTTAAGAACGCAAGTAGAACAGATAGAAGATTTAGAAATGCAGCTGCAAGGTCATGATCGGCAAATTTTGCGCGGTTATATTCCCGGGGTATTTTTAGCCGTAGGAAAAGCGATTTATCAGGGTTTACATCTAGGTAAAGCGCAATTAAGAGGGGAAAATATTCGTCTTAATATCGGGCAGGTTTTGCGAGGGAAACCCCTAAAGATTTTGGAACCTATTCGGGTTAGCGGTGAGGTGGAAATTAACGAACAGGATTTAAATAATTCGATCGCCTCGACTATTTTAGTTAATGCTTTTGCCGATTTACTAATTTTTTCCCTAGAAAATAACGGAATTGTTAACGCCAGAGAAATTATCTCACAACAGCGTTTTAACTGGAAAAATGTTCTCTTAAATCAGGGTTATTTCTCTCTTCTCGGCCACAGAGAAACAGGTGCAGAAGTAATTTTTAGCGCTGATATTACCCTAGAAGATGCCCGCACTTTAGGGATTAATCCCCGACAATGGCAAGGTTTAGCCCCAGATTTATCTATTGATTTGCAACCTTTTACCGTCGATTTAGGCAAAGATGTGGAGATTAAATCTTTTATTCTTGACGATCAAACTCTTTTCTGTCAGGGAAGTTTTTTGATTTTACCTTAACAATAAACGGGATAATTGCGGGGGGTTAACTTAGTTTAACCCACCTAGTTATTACGCCAGATTTTGTGGCTTTTCTCGCGAAACAGGTGCAAGATTTTGAGAGAATCGTGCTTCAAAACCTTGCGTCTTCATCGGCCCGCGTCCTGTAGGGGCGAAGCATTCGGATAAAAAATCTACGGTTTCACCGATAGGTTATTGCCCGAATGCTTCGCCCGTACTTTTTGCCGCAAACCCTAATTAGGGCTTGCTGAATAAATCTAAAAACCTTGTTAGATTAAGGCTTTTTCAGGGGGAAAATTCACACCCCACACCCCACACCCTGCCCCCACCAATAAACTTTTTCAGCAAACCCTAATTATTACCCCGGATTTTGTGCAATTAAAATAACTGTTTGTATTAGTCCAACTAGAAGACCGAGAATACCACCAAGATTAACAATTCCCTGTAATTCCTGTTTAACAATTCCTTGAATGGCATTTTCCAGATCGGCCGGGGAAGTAGCATTCACCCGATCGCGGATTACCTGATCAATGTTGAGAATTGGGATAATTTGGGCGACTAATTTCTCTAAATCTTCCTCTAGATAACGCTCTAAAATTAACGCTAACTCTTGACTAATTACCCCTAATGATGTAGTCATTGACCCCGAAGATTGCAGACGATTAATAATTAAATTAGCGATTTGATGCCAGTCGATCGTTTGTCCAAAATCTTGCAAAAATTGTTCGCCACTTTCTTGAATATAAATTCGCACCGTGTCTCTGGTGGTTTTCCGCAATTGTCTGACGGTGGAGATAGGTAAATTTTGTAAAGAGATACTTTGTAACCAGTTTTTCAGACGATTACGCATCTCTAAAGATAGTAATAATTCTTTGATTCTGGTATTAGCTAAATCCTTTTCATCAAGGCAAAAAGTGCGTAAGCGAGCGAGGGCATTGCGTAAACCAAATAAATTGGCTACTACCCAATAGGTTCCACTGGTTTTTTCCCGAAATCCTTCATCGATAACCTGAATATTGCGATCGGTTAAAAAATCGATTAAAGCTAGACGGATAACATCGGGGGGTAGGACAGTTTCTAATAGCCAATCGGAGAATTGTCGCGCCTGTTGTTCACTGAGAGAAAATTCCAAGACTAGGCGATCAAAAATTTGATTGATCTGTTTTTCTAAAAAGTCCTGTCGTCGGGCTAAAACTTTGAGTAATCTCGCTAAAGATTCCCCGAATAAATCGTGAAGAATCGCCGCCAAAATCTCGGCCGTTTTTGCTTGCCGATCGCCTTTGATTTGTTTTAAAGCTAATTGTAACAGCCAGAGTATCGCCCCCTGTACCCTTTCGGTGTCGAGGAGTCGTTTAGCCAGTTTTTGTAGTTCCTCGGGGGTTAACAGGGAACCCATGATCGTATCCGATACCCGGACAGCTAGTCGATCTTGATTGCGAGGAATTAGCCCCGGGGTGAAGGGAAGAGGACGCTTACCGATATAAATCGCTTTGTAGGGACGAAATAGCATTTTTATGGCTACATCGTTCGTAAAATAGCCAATAATTGCCCCCGCGATCGGCGGTAATATCCATGTCCAAAGAGTAGGGAGATTCAATTTAGCAGCAAAAAATAAACGGAAATGTCAGTAGGTTATTTCTTCAAGACTAACACTCCCATCAGTCCTGCTAGGAGTGGATAGTGAACAGCGCTGGAAAATCCCGACTGATAGCCTAATTTTACCTGTTCTCGGCCCTGGGGAAAGCGATCGATACTGGGACTAATATAAGCGTACTGGTCAGTTAAACCGTAGCGCTCGGCAGCGGGAACGACGATATGCTCGAGATACCAGTTTTGGAATAATTTGGCGATGGTTTCGGTGGGTTGATGGAAGTCCAGAATCGCCGCTTTAGCGCCCGGTTTCAGGACTCGGTATAATTCCCCCAAACATTGGGCAATATCCACCACATTGCGTAATCCATAGCCAATAGTGGCACAATCAAAGCTAGAATCGGCAAAGGGTAAATTGAGGGCATCTCCTTCCATCCAGTTAATATTAGTGGCGCTAAAACGTTGACGGGCGATTTTTAATTGTTGTGGGGAAAAATCTAGTCCGATCACTTGGCCGGTTTTACCCACTTGTTTTGATAATAGGTTAGTTAGGTCGCCGCTACCACAACAGACATCGAGGGCAAAATCGCCTTTTTCGGGTTGACACCACTTGACTGTCATTAATTTCCAGACGCGGTGTAATCCTAAACTTAATTCTTGATTAAGTCGGTCATATTCGGGAGCGATCTGATCAAAAATTGCCTGTATTTCTGTGGAGTTAGGTGAGGATTGATTGGACATTTTTTTAACGGAGGCAGGGGGCAGGGGGCAGGAGGCCGTTTTTGTAACGGGGATTTATGGCCCGCTCCAAAAACTTTTCGCCTTAAAAGTCGAGGTTTTAGACCCGATTTTTTCGATAATATAGCATCAGAGAAAATCCCAGATCAAGTTATACCATTCTATCCTATCTGCGCCCACGGGGATAAGCTGTTGACCATCCACAGCAGTTATCTTCATGGTGGGCAACAGTAGCTTAAGTAGCTGGTTATAATTAAATTAAAAATGGATTTTAGGTTCGATCCTCCCTTAATCCCCCCTTAATCCTAGGGTTGATTCATAGTAGGGTTGATTCATGAATCAACCCTACCTTGATAAGCTATCCATTAGTCACATCTTTCTTAACATAAAATTTGACAAAAAGAGAAAAGTGTGCAATATGGCTCAAGGGGGTTCTATGGGGGGACCAATTTGATGAGATAGTTTCCAAGTCTGGCTAATATCATGTTACCTTCCCAGTCCCAACCAAATAGTTTTAACACCTGGTTCACCGTCGCCTTTTCTACCTAAAAACCCCCCAAGAGAAGCAATCATTCTGACCGCTTCTCGAAAGGAGGGCGGCTTTTCAGGTGGCGGACTCTTTTTATGAATAGTGGCACACAAAGATTGCCATTCATGTTCTTCCAAAAAACTTTCACAACTCTCCTCTCCGTGTAAGCGTGCTTGATAGGTTAACCAAAGTAATCTCCAAGCTACAATTGAATAGGTAGCTAAAGCCATCTCAATTCTCCGACCCGTTTCTAATTGCAGTTTTTCTAATCCACAACCACTTTTTAAAACAAAATGATAGCGTTCTATCAACCAGCGATAACTATACCAGCGCCCACAGTTTATCGCCGATTCAAAGCTACTAATGTCTAGGCTAGTTAAGAGGAGCCAACTGATAGGATTAACTCCGCTATGGGCGGATTTTCTTCTTCGGCTAAAATCACCTGTAATTTGACCGGTTGACGAGGGGTCGCCTTGCAGTGATGGCTAGGTACTTGTATTTCAAAACTGGCAAATCTAACTGTTAGTTTAGCTAGTCTAGCCTCGTGATTAGGATTGCGTTTTACTTGCACATCTAGGCTACCACAGGCTTTTATTTCTCTGATGGATTGATGTAAATATTTAGTCTCTGGATGCCCTGACCTTTGCTTTTCTTCGAGATAGTTAACTTTTCGGTTATGAGTTCCTCGGATTAGTACATGAGAGGCGCGGACTTCTTGATTGGGCAAATAAATCAAATATGTCTGCCTCACAATCTCCGATTGTTACTACTTGAATATTTTCGGGTATTTGTTGTTGTGTTTCTGACAAAGAATCTAACCATCTTTGACTTTCTTTTTCTTGAGTTTCTCTTTTTTTTCTTTGCTTGGCAATCCCTAAATTCTTTTCTTCTCTTGCCCAGACATATTGATTAATCAGTCCTAAAGGTATTCCTGGCGGTGACACTCCTAAGGTGGTATGAACTTTGAGACCAAAGGATGTTTTACAATCTAGATAACCCATTCCTTTTTTGGCTTTTTGGGTCGTAAAGTCTAAACTTGTTGTGTCTTGCACTGCCAAAACTATTTGATGTTTTTTGATTCTTTCTACTGTACTTTTGGCCTGGGCGGCAATTAGATCTGAGGGGTGAAAATAGGGGGAATTCCAAAAGTCATAGGTGGCACTCGCTGCCGCTAGATTTCCTGAAGCTTGTGACACATTTGTACTAAGTTGGCTGGCCAAGTTTTCCACGATACTGATTAACCTTTTCTTTCTTCTGGTGTCCCCTAGGTCTGCATACTGTAATTCTTGGGCTGCCCATTTCTCCATTTTTTTGCTTACCTCTACCTTGATTCCTTCTTTCAAAACTATACCTATCAATCGTTTCCCT
>NZ_JAPZSR010000214.1:0-22916 GCF_027531875.1 Microcystis sp. LE19-84.1B
GTAGAGGAGTCTATTTATACTACCACTTACTTTGCTTCGGGATGAACCCGAGTCAGTCTGGGTCGCTGAATCCTTTATTGGGTAAGCTTTTCAACCTGTTTGACACTCTCTTACTCGAAAAAATGAGCGAACGGTGAGATCTGAGCCGATTGTCAATGCCTTCGATTTTCTCGTCTAACACTTTAATATCCCCTTTGATATCGGCTATTCCTATTTCTACTTTTGTCAAGCGCTCATCAATTTTATCGAATTTTTGACTAACTTCCTTGATACTATCTTTAATTTCTTTAAGGACGACATCAAGGGAATAAGTAACAGTTTCGTTAGACATTTGGTAAACTCCTATACTGCATCTGGCTTGGATATAATTTTATCTCAAGTCTAGGCTTTAAGAAAATTTTCTTTCAGGAGCGGTTAACTGTAGTTGTGTTGAGGATTAGACAACTCAGATATTACTGGAAAAAAATACTTTCCAACCGGCCGTAACAATGGCACTTCCCAAAAGGATAATCAATGTCCAGACCTGATTTTTTTGGGTTCCCTCTACCGATATTAGCCGATTGTCGATGCCTTCGATTTTCTCGTCTAATACTTTAATATCCCCTTTGAGATCGGTTAATCCTATTTCTACTTTGGTTAAGCGCTCATCAATCTTATCGATCTTCCCCTCAATCCTTGTGAGGACAGCTTCTAGGGAATAAGTAACAGTTTCGTTAGACATTTGGTAAACTCCTACACTGCATCTGGTTGGATATAATTTTATCTTAAGTCTAGGCTTTTTGGTATTCCTTACCCTATAGTTAACTTCACTTCTGTCCAACCACTGAGATAGTGTTAGCTGAAAACTTCGCCACTTTCTTGTCACTCGATCGAATCTAAAACCTAATTGGTTAAGCTAAAAGCTTTTAGATACTTAGTTTCTAGCCTTTATAATCCTAACTGCCAATTTTTTCGGGAACTTCCTAACATCCCATTCATCTTAAAACCCAGATTCCACAGGCAAAAAGGAGGAAATCCAGAGGAGTTTCAGGCTTTTTTCCTAGCCCTCTCGGTTTTCTTTTGCTATAAATTGGGTTATGTGTGCAAAGGAGTGAGCGAGTGACGTTTAGCATCGAACCAAAAATTATCAATCCGTCCAAAAACCGTCATGATTATCAATTGTCGGAAGTAATTCGCTATCGTGCTTGGGTAGAGATCGATCGCTCGGCCTTACAACAAAACGTGCGAAAAGTCAAGGCCTTATTAGCCCCAAAAACGGAATTAATGGCGGTAATTAAAGCCGATGCTTACGGACATGGGGCAGTTAAAGTGGCTAACAGCGTTTTAGAAGCCGGAGCGCAGTCTTTAGCCATCGCGACTATCGGGGAAGGTATCGAACTACGGGAAGCGGGAATCGTTGCCCCAATTATGATTTTAGGGGCAGTCAATACCCCAGAAGAAGTGGCAGCCCTGGCCCATTGGCAATTGCAACCCACCCTGGTGCAAATCGAACAGGTGCAAATTTTTGCCGCCGTTATGAGACGCTTAGAGCAGCGGCTGCTAGTCCATATCAAACTAGATACGGGGATGTCTCGCTTAGGTACACAATGGCACAACGGCACCAAATTCGTCGAACAGGTTTTAGAGGCTCCTAACCTGAAAATTGCCAGTATATACTCGCATTTTGCCACGGCTGATGATCCGAATCCCGAAATCATGCAGTTACAACGGCAAAGATTCCAACAAGCGATCGCCGAGTTAAGATCAAAAGGTTATCATCCCCCCTGTCTGCATTTAGCCAACTCTGCCGCTACCCTAAGCGATCGATCTCTGCACTACGATCGAGTTAGAGTCGGATTAGCTCTCTACGGTCTTTATCCTGCCGATCATCTCACCGATAAAGTTCCTTTGCAACCGGTGCTGCAAGTAAAAGCACGCATTGCCCAAGTCAAAACCATTGCCGCCGGCTCGGGAGTGAGTTATGGTCATCAGTACATAGCGGCAAAAGACACCCGTATTGCTGTGGTCGGTATCGGTTACGCCGATGGAATTCCCCGCAATCTCTCCAATCGTTTAAAAGTATCCCTGAGAGGACGTTTAGTACCCCAAATCGGCGCGATAACCATGGATCAGTTAATGATTGACGTGAGCGAGATTCCAGAGGTAAAAACAGGGGAAATCGTCACCCTTATCGGTAAAGACGGCCCACAGTGCATTACCGCCGACGATTGGGCGCGGGATTTAGGTACGATATCCTGGGAGATTCTCTGCGGTTTTAAGCATCGTTTGCCGCGAGTTATTATTAGCAATGGGTGATTAGGGTTTGCGGCAAAAAGTTTTTCCTGGGGGCAGGGTGTGGGGTGCGGGGTTTTAGGGATTTTTATCTGGTCAATTACCTAATTTTCAGAGAAAAAGTACCTGAATTTTTCACCCGATCACTCCCATATTTTGTACTTTTTGGTTTCCAAAAAGTCTAAAAGTTTTAGTCAAGAAGGTTTTCACATTTATTGAGTAAGCCCTAATTATGGCGGTGATCTTAAAAATGTCAATTAGACATCTCCAAAGATTTATAAGTCAGTCACAGCAAGGGAAACAGGAAGATTAGACCAAGAGCCCGATTATGTTACGCTACCGCTAACCCATCCTACAAATAATTGTGCCTCCCTACTTAGATACTTGCCTTGGTCAAGTGCGATCGCTAATTGTCAGGCTAGATCAGGAGATGAATTCTCCGGTGCTTTAGGTTAGAATAAACAGGATTAATCGACGGCAACTGATTAGTTTTACCCTAGAGGCAGCGATGACTATAAGCAAAGATCTACCCTTACCCCCCGGCAGTTTCGGATTACCCCTATTAGGAGAAACAATCGCTTTTTTGACCGATCGAGATTTTGCCAGTAAACGTCATAATAAATATGGTCAACTTTTCCGTACTCATATTTTTGGCAGTCCCACGATTATTTTATCCGGTACCGAAGCTAACCGGTTTCTCCTCAGCAACGAGAATAAATACTTTGCAGCAACTTGGCCTAAAAGTACCAAAACTCTCCTAGGTAGCGAATCTTTAGCGGTGCATACGGGAGATGTTCACGCTTCCCGTCGTCGTTTAATCTATCAAGCTTTTCAACCCCGCTCCCTAGCAAGTTATATCCCTACGGTAGAAACAATTACCGCTCACTATTTAGAGCGTTGGCAAACCGCAAAAACCCTGTCATGGTATCCTGAATTAAGAAACTATACTCTCGATATCGCCTGTAAATTATTTATCGGTCTTGACCAGGGTTCTGCTACCAAATTAGGAGAAGCTTTTGATACTTTTTCTGCGGGACTATTTACCCTTCCCCTTCCCCTTCCCTGGACAGCTTTCGGCAAAGCATTACGCTGTCGAGAAGAATTACTGCAAGCGATCGAAACTATTATTTTAGAAAGACAAAAAAATGATGACTTAGGCCAGGATGCTCTGGCTATCCTTGTACAAGCTAAAGACGAAAACGGTGAAAGTTTATCCTTAGCGGAATTAAAGGATCAAGTGCTATTATTACTCTTTGCCGGTCATGAAACTTTAACCTCCGCTATCGCCACTTTCTGCCTACAAATGGCACTGCATCCCGATATTTTTCAGCTTGTCCTTGAGGAAATAACTAATTTTGATCTATCCACCCCTTTAAGCGTCGATACCCTCAAACAGATGACCTATTTAGATCGCGTTTTAAAGGAAGTTTTACGTTTTACTCCCCCCGTGGGAGGAGGATTCCGTCGGGTAATAGAAGACTGTCAATTTAACGGTTATCATTTGCCGAAAGGATGGGTAGTGCAGTATCAAATCAGCAATACCCATAAAGATAATAATATTTATTCCCATCCTGAAACCTTCGATCCCGATCGCTTTTTAGCCGAGGAAAAACCCTACGGATATATCCCCTTTGGTGCGGGATTGCGCGAATGTATTGGCAAAGAATTCGCTCGTTTAGAGATGAAAATTTTAGCCGTCCGTTTAGTAGAAAAATACGATTGGCAATTACTCCCTAATCAAGATCTCACCCTCACCACTATCCCCACTCCCCATCCTCGCGACGGTTTACAAGTCACCTTTCAACCCCGTTAACCAGTTAGGATAAAAAAACTTTAAAAACAGTTTAGCGTTTTTATCGTAGCCGTGAAATTTATTTCACGGCATTTATTGTGGGAAATGCTCAGATTTTGAGCAGTCGGTGGAACTGACAGAGGTTAATCAGCAGCGGGTAAAGCTTTCGATAATTCTCCATTTTGCTGATGATTTGGTCTATCAAATTCGAGAACTAAGTAACGAATTAAACGCGCTAGGGATTTTTGTAGCAAACCTTCAGCAATTTTTTGTCCCATCTGTTGGGTTTCCGGTTTAGCGATTAGTTTCGTCATCACTGGCACCATAGCCATGGCATCGAATCCTTTTGTTTCCTGTAAAATACTAAAGATGTTGCGAAGATGCTCAAAACTCTTAGCATCACCCAACAATTCTGGGGGAGTTTCTTGCACCGCTAAACCCACCTGTTGCCGGAAATTAACCGTGAGATTAAACCAAGTGCGACGGCCAAAATTATCGAGGGTATTTACTAACTCATTCACTAATTTTTCGCGGATAAATATACCCCTGTCTGACAGAAGAAAATCTAACGCTTGTTCGCTGACTTTCTCGAAGTTAAAATCATTAGAATCTTTAGCATTACGCAGGAGATTTTCTAAACGATTCCAGCGAAAAGTACCGTCTTTAAACAATAAATCCCGCAGGGAATCTCGCAACTCCGTGGAAGGATCGGTGAGCAGACGTTTAGCAATATAAGGATAGGCTTTACTCAGTACCTTAAAATTAGGATCGATGCCAATTGCAATTCCCTCTAAAGTCACCATCGAGCGAATAATCAGGGCATAATAGGCGGGAACTCGAAAGGGAAACTCATACATCATCGCCGACATTTTATCGGTGATACTTTTAAAGTTTAATTCTGCCACACTCGCCCCTAAAGCATTACCGAAAACTTCCGAAAAAGCGGGAACAATTGGCTCTAAATTGGTGGTTGGTGACAGGAAGTCTAATTTAACATAATCCTTGGCCAAAGACTCAAAATCCCGGTTGACTAAATGCACCACCGCTTCGATTAAACCGTAGCGTTGATAGGGTTCAATATTGCTCATCATGCCGAAATCAAGATAAGCTAATTTACCGTCGGGAGTCGCTAATAAATTACCCGGATGGGGATCCGCATGGAAAAATCCGTGTTCAAGTAATTGACGCAAAGAACACTGCACCCCCACATTAACTAAGTGGGTGGCATCAATACCCTGGGCCTGAATTTCTTTGATATTAGTTAATTTTGTGCCGTCCACCCACTCCATGGTTAAAACCCGTCGCCCGGTATATTTCCAGTAGATTTTGGGGATGTAAATTTCGGCAATATGACCATAAAGTTGAGCGAATTTTTCGGCGTTTTGTCCCTCGTGCAGATAATTAATTTCTTCAAAAATACGACTGGCTAATTCGTCGGTAATTGCCACTAAATCGGAGCGAAGTCTTTTAACATTAATTTTCGCCCAACTCGCCAAACTACGCATGATATACACATCTAAAGTTATACAGCGAATCAAATCGGGACGCTGTACTTTAACGGCGACTGTCTCTCCGGTTTTTAATTTACCTTTGTAAACTTGTCCTAGGGAAGCGGCCGCTATGGGATTGGGGGATAATTCTGCATAAATTTCTTCAGGAGAATAACCTAATTCTTCTTCGATAAAACGATAGGCAATTTCATTAGGAAAAGAGGGAATTTGATCCTGGAGAGTGGTTAATTCTTCTAAATATAAAGGCGGTACTAAATCAGGACGGGTAGAGAGAGCTTGACCGATTTTAATATAGGTTGGTCCCAATTTGGTCAACATTTCCCGCAATTGTACGGCCCGTCTAATTTCATTTTTTGGCGATTTTCCCCGCAGTTTATCCGACCAGATACCGATGACAAAAGATAAAACCGGTAGGGCAATTTCGATTAATCTCCCCAAAACGTCTAGAGGTCGCCCACGGTAATAGTCGTTAATAACTTCGGGATTGTAGCGCCAACTCTCGGCTACGTTGTCATCCATGGGGCCGATATTTTCCCGATGCTCTTCGGGAATATGGACGGGCTGCACTTCAACAGTAATCGCTTCTTCGGGTTGCGTCTCTGGGGAGATCATCTGTTCGGACATAGTTCGGTGACAAGGCTGGGTGATTTGTAAACTATTGTAACAAGTATCGGCTTTCTGCCCGATCTTGTTTCTGTCTCCCCGAATGGTTAGGGACTTGCGTGGGAATAATATCCCAATCGATCGGGGGGCGCAAGCTTTGCGCCCCTACAGTAACGGATTTTGTCCACAATGTAGGGGCGAACTGCGTTCGCCCAAAAGGTACATTATCAAAGCGCAAGTCCCTTATCGGTGTTTTTGACGATTTCGAGGCTGATAACCTATAATGCTGTTCGTAATTTAAATTGCTTGTTGAGATCAGGCCGTCGGCAGGCTTCGTTAATGCCTCTCAAAGTATTCTACAATAGCTCTCGCTATCGATTCTGCACCATCTTTAGGCAGTTTAACCTTTAATCTTGGCGGTTGGGGAGCTTGGCGTAAAAAGTCCCAATTACCCTGAAAAAATTCTTCACTGCTAATGATTTGATGATAACTATAATCTTGGATTCCAGCCAATAAAATCGCTGATTCGGCGAAACCTTCTCGAATTAGGGAAACAATCGGCACCTCTAATTTTAAAGCCTCGGCAAAGGTACTATATCCCGGTTTGGAAATAATTCGATCGCACAGGGGCATAAAATCGACAGGACGATAGCTCCGATCTGGTTTATCCTGTAAGCGGACTAAATTGGGCAGTTCGGGCGCGTTTTTTTCAAAAGTGATAAATTGCCAATCGGGAAAACTGGCGAGGTTATCATAGGGAATTGCTTCTAATCCTAACCCACCAAAACTCAATAAAATAGTTTTTTCTTTAGGGGAATTTAGCTTAAATTCCTGTCGCAATTCTTCTTCACTGTAGCAAGGTGTACCCCCGGTTAAACCTGCCTCGGTAACGTGAGGAAATGCTGTCATTGCTTCTGCTAAAGGCAGTTTAAACAGGCGATCGCATTGATTATAACAACGACTGATCCAATCACTAATACCCGCAAATTCTTCACCCCAATCACGATAGATAAAATCCCAACCAAAGTTACCAATCATCCAACAAGGAAGCCCCGCACTTTTAGCAATTAGTGCCGCTAAAGGCGGTAAATCGGCTACAACTAAACCCACACGATTAGTTTTAATAAAATTAACTTCACTGGCAATAATTGCCCTTGATTGAGCAATTATTTGTTCTAATTTTTCTTTAGTAGCTAATTTATCCATCGTTAAACTATCCGATTGGATTACCCCCACATCAAACCCCCGATGTCTTTGAATATATTCTCCAGATATATAGGAATCTAATAACCAGCGCGGAGCAGTGGTGACTAATATCGGCAAAATTTCGGGATTAAGTTCAATAATATTAGCTACCACCGAAGCAGTGCGGACGGCATGGCCAAAACCATGATTAGTAATGGCGAAATAAACAACAGGACGAGACATAAATAGCAAGTAAGGTGAGAATAATAAGCGATAAATTTTGTTTTTCAGACCGTAGATAAGAATTACCCTTAATTTTAGGGAGGCAAATGAGGCAGTATATAAATACTAGCAAAAGCATAATATTCCGCTCCCGGTTGACAAGCTTCTTGCAGTAAAGATAAAGCCTCCCAGTCTCCTTGTTTTGCTAAACGTAATAATGCTAACAACCTTTTAATATATTGACTACGATGGTTGATTAATTCTTTTCGTCCACGCATACCATTGAGATCGAACAAATCTTCAACAATTTGACCACGCCTATCCCGACCATAAACACTGGCCAATTTTGCCATTCCATCCCAAACAAATTCAAGATGTGTATTCGGATCGGTTACTCCATCCGTGGGGTCTATTAACAGAGGATTTCCTGTGATATCATCGAGAGGAAAATTTGTGCCTTTGTGATTGGCATCATTACATTTATCACAAGAAAGCAGTAAATTCTCCCAAGTAAAAGTCAGATTAGGATACTGGCTTTTTGGATAAAAATGTTCGATCGCTCCGTAAGTTACCACTGTAATCTTACTTTCACAGTAAGCGCATTTCCCATTAAACATTTTAACTAATGCTTCTTTAACTTGCGGATGACTGTATTTATTTTGTGCTTTGTTAATGTCAGCTTTAGTTGCCTTGTTGTTTGATTTTATTGATTCTAAAGCCTCTAGCCAACGAGCGGCATTTTTAGCTAATACGGGTGGCTTTGATATTCTCGTGACAGCAATCAAGATAAACGCTCCTCTAGTAAGGCATCAATTCTGGATTCTAAACTATTAGGTTGACTAATTTCGCTAAAGGGTTTAACGTCTTGAACAAATAATGACAGTTGTTCATATTCTTCCTTTTCTTCTGCTGCCAGATTTTTATTTTTACGATTTAGTTGGTGGTAACGCTTAATTTTATTTTCTGTCTCAGTGGGAAAGGTTGATTTCAAACCAAAAGCAGCACTTGTTAAAGTACGATCAACATTAGCCGCTAATTCTAAATAAGGAATTTCTACAATCTGTGATTCACCCTCTACCAGATCGATTCGTAGGGTTAAAGACTTGTCCCCTGCACCGGCAGCGATTAAAGGACTATGAGTAGCGACAAAGAATTGAAGCTTGGGAAAAACTTCCTGTAACCATCCAGCAATTTCCCTTTGCCAAGAAGGATGTAAATGAACATCTAACTCATCGATTAAGACGACTCCAGAAGCCTCTGTGAGGTTATCTAGATTGGGGAAGGATTGTAATAATCGCCAAATTAAATCCCCAGCTAAAGCAATCATACTCCGAAAACCATCGGATAAACTAATGGTTGGAACTTTTTGACCGTTAACTAGAAACTGAATCAAGCCATCGGCAGTTACTTCAGCAATTTCTACATTACCGGGTAACAGTTTAGTAATTGCTTCTTCGCCGATTTTTTTCATTTGTTTGGCTTGACTATCTTCAGGATTTTTGGCTATTCGATAATCTAAATGCACCATCCATCTCTCAAAAGAACTTAAAGATGTATCCTCATTAAATTGGCTGAAAAAGTTGCTAGAGCGTTGCGGGGGTTCAAGACTAGGAATAATCACTTGACTCACTCGTGTCAAACGACGGAAAGCTCCATAACCGACGGCAAACCAACCATGACTATCGGAGGCAAAAGCATTGGCTCGCAACCAACTCAAAATTTTGCTATTTTCTTCGATTAATGCTGGTTCTGTATAGGTTTGTTTGTCCTTACTGCCTCCTAACTCTAACCTTTCCTTGCCTGTAACAAAATAGGAATAAGCAAAAGTTTTTCGAGTTTTATCTATACCAAATTTTCCCGCATCCCCATCTTCTTGATGAAGCACTGCGGTTAATTTACCCGGTGTCTTGGGATTACATATCCAACCAGTCGGACGTGGTAATAATTCTTTGGCTGCTTCTGGTCCGGCGAGCAGCAAAGCTAAAGCCTGTAAAATCGTGCTTTTTCCTACTCCATTTTCTCCTAATAAAGTGATCCAATGATAAGGTTTAGCACGCCCATGACGTTTATTATCGGGATTAAGAATAAATTTAATCTCTTGATTCTGGAAGCATTTAATGTTTTCGAGTTTTATACTTTCAACCCACATGGACATTCCCCCAGAGAATAACAGCGATCGATAAAATTCTAGCTTATTTGGCCACATCTAGCCCTTTTTGCCCTTCATCTCTAAATCCAGTCAAAAACCCTCTCTTTGGGGAGAGGGTGAATTAGGTTTAGGAATTTTCCTCTAATCCAAAGACGCGATTAAAAGCTTTCAAGACTTTATAACCAGAATCGATCGATTCTAGGGGATCTTTCCGCAAACGGTGACGTAAACAGAGAACAATTACTCGACGGATATCATCTACCGTCACAGTGGTCCGTCCTTCCAAAGCGGCCAGAGCTTTAGCGGCGCGATTGGTAACGATATCGCCGCGCAATCCATCCACGTCTAACTCGGAACAAACCTCGGAAATTTTCACCCGCAGATCATAATCAAGCTCCACAGAAGGCAAAAGATTCTGGGCCTCCACTAGCTTTCTTTGCAGTTCTTCCTGTTCTAAGTTATATTTCTCTAAAAACGAGATAGGATTGCCATCAAATTCCGCACGCTGTTCCACGATTTTGACCCGTAGAGGTGGTTCTTTGACGGTGTGAATCTCGGCGTGCATTCCGAAGCGATCGAGCAGTTGTGGGCGCAATTCTCCCTCTTCTGGGTTGCCTGATCCCACCAAAACAAACCGGGCCGGATGACGGATGGAAATTCCTTCCCGTTCCACCGTATTCCAACCACTAGCGGCCGAATCCAATAGCACATCGACGAGGTGATCGTCAAGTAAATTGACTTCATCCACATAGAGAATGCCTCGGTTAGCTTTGGCCAGCAAACCAGGTTCAAAAGCTTTTACCCCTTCTGACAGGGCCTTTTCGATGTCAATCGTGCCACAGACCCGATCCTCCGTCGCACCGAGGGGCAAATCTACCATAGTGACTTTTTTCTTGGCAATGGTCAAGGGGATAGCTTCATCCACCTTTTGCCGCACCTCATCGCTCATTAAATCGGGATCATTGGGGTCAGAATTAAAGGGATCGTTAGCAACTACGTCAATTTCTGGTAAAAGGTCAGCTAAAGCCCTAATTGTGGTCGATTTTCCCGTACCTCGATCCCCCATAATCATCACCCCGCCAATTTTGGGGTCGATGACGTTGAGCATTAGGGATAATTTCATTTCTTCCTGGCCGACAATAGCGGTGAAGGGAAAAACCACGCGGCGAGTTTTCGGAGGAGCTTGGGGAGTCACGGTCATAAGTGGATTCAAAAGTCAATAGTTGTTGAGTAAAGAATTATATCTAGTGTGGGTTCTAGCCGTCAGCTTTCAGCAAAGCCTTATCATTGTAAGTCTTTTTCCCTGCTTTTTAGTATCCAGCGCCAGAGGGGATGATGCGGCCCTTTGGCCCGAATTTTCTGCACCCGTTGCTCTAAGCGCAGTTTTTCTCTGGGGGAAAGTCCTAAAATAATATTGCGACTTTGCCAGACTAACACTGCTCCTGTAATGGCAACACAAAAGGCTAGACCGATAGAAGCCCAGTAATTGAAAGCTAAAGCATATCTTACGGCTGTCCATGTAAAATATTGCCGCATTAAGGCTATATCATCCCGTAAAAGCCATAAACTAACCGAACCAATCCCTAACCAACAACCCAACACGAATAACCAACGACCCCATACCGTCAGTCGATGTAATCTTTGGACTTGTTGCTGTAGTTCAGAATTGGCCATTTCAGTTATCAGTGAGCAGTAATTCAGTGGGGGTGTGGGGTGTGGGGTGTAGGGTGTGGGGTGTGGGGTGTAGGGTGTGGGGTGATGGGGAAATGGGGTGATGGGGTGATGGGGAGAATCAATAAAGGTAGTCTATTGACAACTGCTCACTGATTACCACTGTCCACTGAAAACTCAAATCTGATAACTGATAACTGATAACTGATAACTGATAACTGAATTATCCCTTGACAATTGCCCCAAAATCTGCTAGAACTCGGGCGTGATTTCGCAGTAAACCCAAGAGATTTAAACGATTGCGACGGACAGATTCTTTTTCGGCCATGACTAACACACTATTTTCGCCATCGAAAAAGTCAGCCACCACGGGAGAAATTGCCGTTAAAGCAGTGACAAGACGCTGATAATCTCTTTGCTCTCTTGCGCTGATAGTTTCGGGAATTAGGGCAATTAAAGCGTCATAAAATGCTTGTTCGGAGGATTGTTCAAATAACTCCCTATTGATGATTCCCTTGGTTTCTAGGGTAGTTGTATCTAAATCTCCTTTTTGTGCCAAACGGGTCGAGCGATTGACGGTTTCATAGATGTTGGCTAACTGACCATCCTGACGAATTTGGCATAAAAAGCGGGCGCGTTCACGGGTATCTAATAAATTTTCTAAAGCGCGAGACTTATACTCCGGATCGTTTTCCCCTAAAACTGCATTAACGAGATCGTAATCTATCCTCAAATCATCAATTAAGAGAGTTTGCAGACGTTGTAAAAAGAAATCTTTAATCAGATTTGCTGGGTTGGGTTTATCGGGATGACAGGTAACAAAATCCTTAGCTATCTGCTCAATTAATGCCAAAAGATTGATATTAAAATTGGCTGACCAGATAATACTAATTATTGCATTGGCAGCCCGACGGAGAGCGAAGGGATCTGAGGAACCAGTGGGCAGCATTCCCAGTCCAAAAATACTGACTAAAGTATCCAAGCGATCGGCAATTCCCACCACTTGACCGGTGATTGTTTCCGGGAGTAAATCCCCGGCATTGCGAGGCAGATAATGTTCAAAAATGCCCCGGGCAACTATAGCCGATTCACCACTAATTAAAGCATATTTTTCGGCCATTACTCCCTGTAATTCGGGAAATTCATAGACCATTTGGGTAACTAAATCCGCTTTACAAAGCATGGCAGTGGACTCTATATCACTGCGACTTTGTTCATCGAGATTTAACTGTTCGACGATCATCTGGGCAATTTCCATAATCCGATCGACTTTATCGCGCATGGTTCCCAATTCTTCTTGGAAAGTGACGGTTTCCAGTTGGGGAAGGAAACTATCTAAGGGTTCATCACAATCGGCAGTATAGAAAAATCTGGCATCCGCTAACCGCGCGCGGATAACCCTTTCATTTCCTGCGGAGATAATCTCAGATTTCTGGGGATCACCATTGGAAATAGTAATAAAATAGGGGGACAAACCCTGGGGAGTTTTGACCGGGAAATAACGCTGGTGTGTCACCATCACAGTAATAATTACTTCTGAGGGTAATTCCAGAAATTCATCGTCAAATTTGCCGACAATTGCCGTGGGATATTCGACTAAGTTGGTCACTTCTGCTAATAAATCTGCGGGAATTTCTGCCACTCCCTCCAGTGTTTTGGCTAGGGTGCTAATCTGATCGGTAATTATCTGTTGACGCACTTGCGGATCCGCTTCCACAAAAATCGATCGCAAACTGGTTAAATATGCTTGGGGATGACTAATGGCTAAAGATTGCGGGTGTAGAATGCGATGACCAAAAGTTAAGCGATCGCTGGTTAAAGTGGTAGAGCCATTAATTAATTCTAGGGGCAAAACTTCCCCATCCACTAAAGTTAATAACCAACGAATTGGCCGGGGAAATCTTAAATCTCCATCTCCCCAACGCATAAAACGTCTTCCTTCCAAACGGGTAATCCATTGGGGAATTAATTCAGTTAAAATCTCGGCTGTTGGACGACCTGGAATCGTTTTTTCAATATAGACAAATTCTCCTTTGTCTGTGGCACGAATGGAGAAAGCAGCGGTGCTAACTCCCTGTTTTCGAGCAAAACCCTCACCCGCGGGGGTAATTTGACCATTTTTGTAGGCGGCACTAACTGGCGGTCCTTTGATCTCCTCGCTGCGAGCTTCTTGCTCCTTCGGTAATCCTGTGATTAACACGGCCAAACGGCGCGGGGTTCCGTAAACTTGAATAGCAGTCGCATCCAGAGATTCCGTCTCTAAACTCTTGCTAACTCTTTCCTGCAATTGTGCGATCGCGCTATCGACAAAATCTGCGGGTAGTTCTTCTGTACCGACTTCAAGTAAAAAATCCATCTGATTGATTGGCCGTGTTTATGCTTCACCAATCATCTAGGCTATCACAGAAGCCGTGTCCTTAGTTTTTGATCAGCTGTACTGCATTTAAACTGCATATGGGAAATTTTAGTACAAATGCTCAAACTTCCTCGACCTAGCTTTGGCTCTGCCCACTCTCCTATCCCTTTTAAATAGTATGCTAGTATAACTATATGGCGATACAATTGCCTTAGCTTGGCTAAGGGTGCAAAGTTGATCTCATATTTTATCTATTATGTCAATAAAGTTATGAAACGATTTCTATTATTATTTTGTGTTCTCGTGAGTTTTTTGCTGTTTATCAGCTTTGGGATTGATGTTTCCTTGTCTGCACTAGCTCTAACTCGACAACAGCTAGAGGGGCCGGGGCAGCTGTTGTATCAATCCCGTCATAGTTTGCGCGATGATACAGGTAGTCCTTGGCAGGTGGTGTTGTTCAAACGAATTAAGGATGGGGAAACCCTAGAAATTAGTTTGCGCTTGGTGGGATTTCCTGAAGGGATTGAGTTTCTGCATGGAGAAAGATTGACGATAACGACGGCTAAAGGCGAAATTTTAGCGGCTAAGGATGCTTTTGCCGAAAAATCACCAGCAGCTAACGTCGGTCAATACGAGATGCGGGATATCTTACCGCGGCTACCCGTTACTGAAGCGATCGAACTTTCCCTACCCCTAGAGGCTCCCCGTCATCTTAACATCCCGATTCCTGTACTTTTAGAATGGCAAAGTCTGCTTTTTTCGGCAAATATTTGACTTTTTGGGTTAGGGTGAAAGATGCAGCAAATTGGAATCAGCGACGATGGGAAAGATTAATTTATTAGTCAGTGCCACCTCTGAGGATTGGATAGAACAGGCAATTAATAATTTAGGGATTATTCTGCTCGATCATTCCCATTGTGAGCGAAAAGCGGCAGGAGTGGCCTTAAATCTCATGTTTCGTTATCCTTCCTACGCTTCCCTGGTGCGGAAATTAACAGCGATCGCACAAGAGGAATTAGAACATTTTGAACAGGTCAATCAATGGTTAGATAAATGGGGAATCCCCCTCGCTCCCTTGAATTCTCCCCCTTATGGTGCTAAATTAAAGGCGCAGATTCGTCACCAAGAACCCGATCGCCTTTTGGATTCTCTGTTGATATCAGCTTTAATTGAGGCGCGTTCCCACGAAAGATTGGGTTTATTGGGAGAGTATTGTCCCGATCCTCAATTAGCTCAATTTTATCGCGGTTTAATGGCTTCCGAAGCGCGTCATTATGGTATTTATTGGCTATTAGCAGCGGATTATTTTGAACGTACAGTGATCGAGCAACGCTTAGAAACCCTAGCGGCGATCGAAAGTGAAATTCTCACTACTCTGCACCCGGAACCTCGTATTCATAGTTGATTGCACTAATAGGGACAATGGCTGCAGCTCACATTTGCAGAAATACGGACAATTAGCAATTATCAGTGACTCTTAAATTATTACAAATATATCAGCAGCTGCCTGTAAGCATCCCACCGAAAAACTAATGCGCGAGGGGTTTGGGGACGGCGCTTGCGTCCCCAACGGGGGGTTTGGGGGGTAGAACCCCCCAAAAGCTTGGATTGAGTGATTAAATCGGAAGTAATGACCAATTTTAGAAGATAGTTTCCCTTTAAAAATCCCAACTTCAGTAGATTTACAAAAATGAGATGCACCCAGGGACAATTAACTATCTAAATTACTCGTTAAACTCAATTTCTCTTTTAGAAAAGGGTAAATCTTGATTAATGGCCTCAATTTCTTCCTGTTCCATTTGATTAATTTCCTGGATATAATTGCGGAGAATTTGAGTCATTTTGCCATGATAGAAACGGTGTAAACTATGATTAGCAGTAGCGGGAAAACCCCGTCTTTTTTTATGTTGTCCTCCCGCACCCGGGTCAAACATGGTAATATTTTGACTAATTGCCCAATCGATCGGTTGATAGTAACAAGCTTCAAAATGTAAACAGTCGTACTCCTGAAAACTGCCCCAGTAACGACCATAAAGATTAGTATCTTTGCGAATACAAAAAGATAAACCCACCGGTTTAGTATCCTTTTCATTTTGGTAGGCAGTAATCAAAACCACTCGCTGACGATAATTCGGATATAATTGTTCAAAAAATTTCTGTGTCAGGTATTTACTTCCCCAATAAAATTTATCACAGGTACTGCTATAAAACCGATAAATTAACGGGAACAAATGATGGGGAATTTCTTCGGCAGCCAGAGTTTTAATAATTAACCCCGCATTAGTAACCGCTTTCCGTTCCCGTTTAATATTGCGCCGTTGATTAGCATTAAAAACCGTCAGATAATCTTCAAAACTTTGAAACCCTTTGTTATTCCAGATATAACTATGATGTAACCAGGGAGTAAAGCCAAAATTTTCCATTAAAATTCGCCATTGGGGATCCACAAAAAGAAAATGACAACCCGACAGATTATTTTGATCACAAAAATGATCAATCGCCGCTATCATTAAAGCCGTAATCTCCAGTTCATTTTCCCCCGGAGCAATTAAAAAACGATAACCTACCGCCGGAGTAAAAGGGGTCATTCCTAACAGTTTCGGATAGTATCTAATCCCCAAACGATGGGAAAGATCTGCCCATTGGTGGTCAAAGACAAATTCACCGTAACTATGACTTTTAATATACAAAGGAGCGGCGGCAATTAACTCAGCACCGCGCCAAACTGTGAGATGAGCAGGTTGCCACCCGGTGCGTCCCGTGGCACTGCCAGAAGTTTCGATATTATGTAACCATTGCCACTCTAGAAAGGGAGTAGTTAGGGGTTGAGCGAGAGCATCCCATTTTTGTTGGGGAATCTCACTCATTTTATCAATCCAAGCGACAGAATATTGAGGTTTAAGCTGTTCTACCATGGGACAAGATAAGTCAACCTTTTTATTTAAGGTAATCTAGTTTTGAGATTTGTGGGAATCTCGTTCAAGGGAATAATGTAAGAAAATTTCTTCTTCCACGGTTTCCACGCTCAAAAGTCGTAATTTTCTGGCAGAATCTGCCAGAAATCCAGTTCCTCCCAGGGGAGTTGCCGCTTTATTGCCTCCTAACAGCAACGGACAAATGGTTAGGTAGATTTCATCGATTAAATCTTCAGCTAAAAGAGAGGCAATTAATTCACCTCCTCCCAGAATCGCCAGTTTTTTGATACCTAGTGCGGTAAATTGACTAAAAATAGCCTTCCAATCGCCGCAGACTAAGACAAGCTCAAATAAACCCCGATTTTCCCATGCCGCCACTTTTTCCGCTGCCGTGATTAACCAGCGCGGGAAAGGCTGCTGAAAAAATTTCATCTGGGGATCAAGCTGGCCTGAATAAGAACAAACGATCTGTATCGGCTGCGGAGATAATCCCCGTTGTTGACGGTATGCGAGAAAATCCCCATGACGGATAGGAAGACTGGTGTGATAAGCGCGCAGGGTGTTAGCACCGAATAAAGCGGCATCCATGCGCGATAAATGTTGTTCTAGACGCATTTTATCGGTAGCAGAGGCAAATCTGGCCGCTGACTGGTAAGCGTCGGCAATTTTACCATCGGCACTCATGGCTAAAATAACTGTGGTGTGAGGACGATTCATGGCAAATGCCCGGGGATATCACCCGGTCCGATTGGTGAATAGGCTAGTATAGTTTGGAGTTTGATAGCAAGAATCAAAGCAATTTTCGCCTATGTCTATCGGTCAATCCTCCTTTCGTCGTATTCTGCTCTCTCGCTTACTCTTGGTTAGTGTTCCTGTACTACTAATGGGAGTTTATGTTACCTATCGTAAGGCGCGATCGGCTTTTTTGGAAATGGCCCGTCAAAATCTCACCGAAAGTGCCATCAGAAAAGCAGACAATATTGAGCAATCAATTCAATTTTTGCGGGCCAATCTGATCACTGCGGGTGAGAGTCTGGTTTTAAAACAGGGAACCTTAGCCGAAAAAGAAACTTTTTTACAACAATTCACGGCGCAGCTTCCTAATCAGATTAACTGTCTGGAGTTAATTGATATTAAGACCAAGAAATTTTTATTAAATCGAGCCTGTGAACCAGAAATTATCAAAGTTTTGCCTCTGGAAAGATGGACAGAAAAACGGACTAGCTCTGCTGGAAATATGGAAAATATTTTAGTGAGAAGTTTACCTCGACAACTTTTAACCAAATCTCCCAATAATAATCGTCAATTAGAATTAGTTTTTGCCCTTCCCATCTACGATAATCAAGGACAATTACAATCTAGTCTGATTCTGCAAACTTCTCTACTTTACCGTGAGAAGGTTTTACCCGGTTCTTTGTCAGGTTATCCCGTGGTTATTTCTGAAAATGGCATTATTCTCGCTCATCCCTATTTTGATCGCATTGGTAGCCATATCAGTCAAGAAGCTGATGCGGAACGTCTCAATCTGATCATCGATAATGCTGTTAGAGGTCAGCAGAGATTTCTCCATTTATTTTCTTTCGAGAAAGATGGCAAAGAATTAGTCGCGGGTTATAGTTCCCTCCCTAGTCCAGTTACGGGAGAATCATCCCAACAATGGGTAGTTTTAGCCATTAGTCCCCTCTCCCAAGCTCTGGCTCCTCTACAACAAATTTGGGAGGCAATTTTTTATCTAATTTCTGGTTTATTATTAGCTTATTTAGTAGTTATTGTACTTATTGCTAGGGATTTAGCTATACCTTTAGAAAAACTGCGAGATTATGCCTTAAATATTCAGAAAATTCCCTCCGAAAAGATTACACCACAAAACTTTAATATTCGAGAAATTAACCAGTTAGCGTCGGCCCTAGAGGAAATGCTCGAACGTTTACGTCTTTGGGGAGAGGAAATAGTTAAGAGTTGGCAAGAAGCGGAAAATGCTAATCAATTAAAAAACCAATTTTTGGCGAATACTTCCCACGAATTACGCACCCCTCTCAATGGTATTATTGGCTCAATTCGTTGCGTTATGGATGGATTTTGTAATAGTGAGGAGGAGGAAAAAGAATATCTGCAACAAGCGGATAAGGCAGCCGTACATCTTTTGGAAATTATTGATGATATTCTCAGTATTGCTAAAATAGAAGCAGGCAAACTTTCCGTTAATCCTGAACCAGTAGATTTACACCAAATTATCAATGAAGTTATTAATTTACAAACAGCATCGCTGCAGGGTAAGCACTTAAAATTAAATTTGCTTTTCTGTCCAGAAAATCCGATAGTCTATGCTGATCCCACTAAATTAAAACAGGTAATTTTGAATGTTATTTCTAACTCAATTAAATTTACCGAGACGGGAACTATTTCTCTGATAACTCACTTAGAATATCCACAGGCTATTATCACTATAATCGATACAGGAATCGGTATCGACCCCCAGCAGCAATTAAAATTATTCCGTCCTTTTGTGATGATTGATGGTTCCACAACTAGAAAATTTAGCGGTACGGGTTTAGGATTAGCTATTTCTAAGAATTTTATGAAAATAATGGGGGGAGATATTACTATCTCTAGTCAAGGTCAAGGTTTAGGAACAACTGTAGAAATTATTCTTCCTCTGGTGGGGGAAAGAAAGCTTGATTTTACCCCACCAGAGGAAAACTCATCTTTGCCGATTCTTCCTTCTCTTAAAAGCTAAAATATCTCTATTTAACTACTGTAATTTATGAGGAATTTAGTTTATAATTCCTCTAAACTTTCTACAGGCAAATTAACCACCTGATAAGCACCAAAAACCTTGATCGCATCGGTATAATTTGTTAATTCTTCTAAAGTTTCTGCGATTAAATGCTGTTGATCCAGATTAATTTCTAGATCAATAAAAAATATGTATTCCCCTAAAGATCGTTTAGTTGGTCGCGATTCAATCCGAGATAAATTAAGCTGACGTTTGGCAAAAACTTCTAAAGGTTTGACTAAAGCACCGGGTTGATCTAAAACTTGAAAAGCGAGGGACATTCGCTCTCCTTGAGGATGGGAAGTTAAAGCCATTACCCAAAAACGGGTACAATTATCGGGATAATCATTAATTGGTTGTATTAATATTGGTACATGATAGAGTTTGGCAGCCCGGGGAGAAGCAATCGCGGCCGAATTAGCCTCTCGATCGAGAAGTTGAATCGCTTCCGTGGTAGAATTGGTGGGAATAATCGGCACGTTAGGTAAATTATTTTCTAGCCATTTTTGACATTGAGCTAAAGCTTGGGGATGGGAATAAACGGTTTTAATTTCTGTTAGCGATTGTTGAGGAGATAGAAGTGCATGGGAAATCGGTAAAACTAATTCTTGTTGAATCTGTAACCTGGGTAATTGCCATAAAGCATCAAGAGTCATTACCACACTTCCTTCGGTGGAATTTTCCACCGGAACCACTGCTAAATCGGCCTGATTTTGGACAACCGATCGCAGGGACAGGGCAATGCTAGGATAGGGTATTAATTGATGAGGCTGGGGTGGTAAACTGTTAGCATAGGCTAAAGCGGCTGTTTCTGAATAGGTTCCCACTGGCCCCAGATAAGCGATCTTTACAGTCATTTAGATTATCCCCGCAAGCAATTTTTTCTAGCTATTACAGCCTTTCTCATAAATATCAAGTATAACCTAATTCAGCCAGCGTTTTCAGTTGATAATTGGGTAAAGGAGCAATATAGTAGGGAACCTTTTTAGCTAACTCTAGGGTACAGGTAATTTTTTTAACTTGGCCCTTACCGCCCAAAAATTTACAATCATAAGTAGCATTGTGCAAAACCTTTTCTATCTGGTCAACCAACAGGATTTTAGTGATAAAATAGTCAGTACGATCCAGTCGTTCGAGAACATCCAAAATTGTCACCCGCTCCCCCGTTAAATCCGTGGAATCAGCCAGAATTTGAATCAGAGACAAACGGGGAGTCTTGCTATCGTAATCGGCTACTTCCGTATCTAACCAAAGAATGGGAAAATGGCAAAAGTGATCGATCGCATTCCTAATAGCGTCGGATTCCGTTAAATAAGGCATGGTTGCAGAGGCTGAAAAATGTATCAAAAAATCTTGATAGCAGTAGATTTGTCGGAGATGGGGGAGAGTGTCTTTAAGGAGGCTGTATCCTTAGCCAGTAAGTACGAAGCTAACCTTCTACTACTGCACGTCCTTTCCCCTGAAGAAGATTATAGCCCTTTACCGATTCCACCCAATTTAGCCGATATTTACCCCGCCCAGGGTAATGATCTGACTCTTGATTTTTGGCGGCAACAATGGGAAGAATTTGAGCAGAAAGGGTTGGCAATGTTGCAAAAAAGAGCTAATCAAGCGGGAGAAATGGGTGTAAAGGGAGAATACCGGCAAATTTATGGTCATGCCGCCAAAACTATCTGTAAAGTGGCGCGAGAGGAAAATATTGATTTAATTGTTATCGGTCGGCGTGGGCGATCGGGTCTAGGAGAGTTATTCTTAGGTAGTGTGAGTAATTATGTTCTCCATTATGCCCCCTGTTCCGTCTTAATTGTTCAACATCCTCAGGACTAAAAATTCCTGTTAGCTATTCCCCTCCTAAAATCCCCAAACGATTAAAAGGAAAAAAGCGAAAAACCGCCCTACCAATCACGTTATTTTCCGGTAAAAACCCCCAGACATGGGAGTCATTGCTATTATTGCGATTATCTCCCATGACAAATAAGTTATTTTCTGGCACGAGCAAAGGCATTAAATTATATTGAGGGGATTCGAGAATATAATCCTCTGCCAAGGGTTGATTATTCAGATAAATTTTGCCCTCCTTGACAGCAATCACATCCCCTGGGGTGGCAATCACTCTTTTAATAAAAGCTTGGTCCTTTTGATATCCCTGTAATTGTAATTGTGCCGGCGGTTCAAAGACGACGATATCCCCCCGTCGAGGAGGATGGAAATCGTAGGAAAGTTTTTCCACCACTAAGCGATCGCCCTGTTCTAAAGTGGGTAACATAGAATCAGAGGGGATAAAACGAGGTTCAGCCACAAAAGTGCGAATCAGTAGGGCTAAAACTAAAGCTATAGTGATAATTTGCAGATTTTCTCGAATAGAAGCCCAAAAACTCTTGGATTTGTCCTTATTAATTTCTTGCTCTTGCATTATTGCCCAGATGATGGTTGGTTTAACTTAGCTTTCGCTTGCTGCCAGAAAACTGTTAATTCCTCTAGTGTATAGTCATGGAGAGGCTTTTCTGCCACGGATTCCACTAGGGAAAAACGTTGAATAAAACGCAGATTAGTCTCTTGTAAAGCGATACTGGGGTCTAAATCATACCAGCGAGCAAGATTGACAATAGTAAAGAGTAAATCGCCTAATTCGGCCTGTTGATGCTCTTTATCGCCCGATTCTAGGGACTCTTGCCATTCTGCTAACTCTTCGCCAAATTTTTCCCAGACTCCTGCGATATTTTCCCATTCAAAACCGACTCGCGCCGCTTGCCGAGAAATTTTCATCGCCCCGATCAAGGGTGGTAAAGTTTGGGCATAACGGGTTAATTTGCCACTAATAGTCGGGTCATTTTTTTCCTCAGCTTTGATTTTCTCCCAATTTTGACGCACCTGTTCGGGATTTTCTAGGGATAGCTCCCCAAAAACGTGGGGATGACGACGAATTAATTTATCAGTGATGCCTCTAGCTACTTCTTCTAGGCTAAAATTACCCTCATCACTGGCAATTTGGGCTTGTAAAACCACCTGTAGCAGTAAATCGCCTAATTCCTCAGCAATGGCAGTTTTATCACCGCTTTTAATCGCCGCTACCACCTCATAAGCTTCCTCGATAACGTAGGGAATCAGGGTTGCCGGGGTTTGGGCTAAATCCCAAGGACAGCCGCTTTCTGGGTCTCGTAAACGGGCAACAACGCTGATTAAATGGTTTAATGCCTCTAAGATGGCCTTGTAGCTGAGATTATCGGTTTCTGGAAGGCTAGACATCGATTTTTTCCGGTTTTCTCGCCCATTATACCGGTTATCAGTGATCAGTTATCAGTGATCAGATGTGAGTTTTCAGTTAACTATACTTTAGACGTTCATAATCTGAGATTTATTAAACTTCTGAAATCGTAGAGTGAGCAAGGAATCCAGTTCTTTTTTATGTTTCAGGTGGGCATCATTCAGACATTCATAAATAGCTGAAGAAAAGTCAGAAAAGTT